>NZ_JAYLLN010000026.1:0-60066 GCF_037126265.1 Sphingobacterium tenebrionis | reverse complement strand
AAAAACACACTTTCAGAAATCCTTTAAACAAAAATGACCGAGTAAGGTAAATCCTGTACTCAGTCATTTCTTTAAATCTCATTAAAAAGTTGAGACTTTTTCAGTGCCCTCCAAATCTGGAGGCTGTTTTTTTATATCTATAAAATAATAAAGATTCTTAAAAACCTTAATGCCCTATGAATTCCTCGGCTGCACTTTCCACCTCATGCTTATGCCTAAACAAAACCGCAAATAATATCGCAACAATCAAAGTATAAATCGCAAAAGCGATCCAGATATTCTGCCAATCCTTCAATTGGATAACCTGATTAAAAATCCCATTAGAAACCTCAACCCCTTTTTCCTTGATCACATTCAGCAGGGAAGGGTTATCAGGTGTAGTATCCAAAAATGAAGCTAAACTAGCGCTGTCATTGAAAGATTTTGTATAATACTTATCAATTGCCCATCCGGAAACGCGAGAGCCTAGAATCGCCCCAAAACCGTTCGTCATCATCATGAACAAACCCTGCGCCGATGAACGGATCTTATTATCCGTATTGGTCTCCACAAAAAGAGAACCCGAGATATTGAAAAAATCGAAAGCCATACCATAAACGATACAAGACAGAACGATCATCCAAAGGCCGGAAGAAGGGTTTCCATAAGCGAACAAGCCAAAACGAAGCACCCAGGCAAACATCGCAATCAACATCACCTGCTTGATCCCGAATTTCTTCAAGAAGAAAGGAATAGCCAGGATAAATACCGTTTCAGATATCTGGGAAATGGACATGATGATCGTTGAATATTTGATCACAAAAGAGTCCACATATTTGGGGAAGTACTTGAATTCGTCCAGGAATACATCTCCATAAGCATTGGTCAGCTGCAGGGCAGCACCCAAGAACATGGAGAAGATAAAGAACAAGGCCATTTTATAATTGGCAAAAAGCTTGAAGGATTCCAGTCCCAACATTTGGGTCCAGGAAGCATTCTCCCGGATATGATGCTGTGGAGGACATTTTGGTAGATTAAAAATGGAATATACCGCCAATAAGATGGATCCGCCCGCCGCAATATAGAACTGTCCTTCCGTGGCTTTGCTACCCGTTAGGTTGGTCAGCCACATAGCCACAATAAATCCGATCGTTCCCCATACCCGGATAGGAGGGAAGGCCTTGATCAGGTCGTAGTTGGCTTGATTCAATGCGGTATAGGCAATGGAATTGGATAGTGCCAAGGTTGGCATATAGCAGCACATCGCCAATAAGATCACGGTGAAAAAGCTGTCCGGATCGGGAACATGCGCCAGGGAAATCAAACAAATGGCATACAAGAAATGCAGGATAATGTAGAGTTTCTCGGCGTTTACCCATCGATCGGCAATAATCCCGATGATGGTAGGCATGAACAAGGAGGCAATCCCCATGGTGGAGAAAATGGCTCCAAATTCAGTTCCGTCCCAGTTTTTGGTGCCAAACCAATAATTGGCAATAGTGATTAACCATGCTCCCCAAACAAAGAATTGCAGGAAGTTCATAATGGTCAACCTATGTTTGATAGACATATTGGTAGATGATATTAGGTTATCGAAAAGATTATGATTTTCGTTTTTCTATTTCGTCCCTGATCTTGGCCGCCGTTTCGTACTGTTCGTTTTCGATGGCTTTTTCCAGGGTGTTTTCCAATTGCTCCAAGGTAAGGGAAGCATAAGGGGATGGTTTGTTTTTGATGGGTTCGGCAGCTGCAGGAGGCTCAGGATCCTTTTCTGCTTTAGCTGGCTCATCCTGTTTGTAGTTGCCTACATTTTCGATATTCTCCAAAAAGGCGAAATCATTGCCTTCGATCACGATTCCTGCACTGTTCATAATGAAATCGTAGGTAAAGATCGGACATTCAAAACGGACGGCCAATGCTACGGCATCCGAAGTACGTGCATCGATCTCCGTCGTGGTAGTACCATCCGAACAAATCAATTTGGCAAAGAATATCCCGTCGATCAGGTTATAGATGAGCACTTCTTCCAGTTTGATTTTAAAGGTCTCGGCAAAAGTTTTGAACAGATCATGCGTCAGCGGCCTGCTGGGCGTCATTTTTTCGATCTCCACCGCGATGGATTGCGCCTCGAATCCGCCAATGATAACCGGTAACCTTCTGTTTCCTCCTACTTCTCCCAAAACCAATGCATAGGCCCCAGACTGCGTCTGGCTATAGGAGAGACCGACAATATCTAACTTGATTTTCTTCATTAATAACGCGTTAACGGAAATACAAAGATGCTAATATTAAAAGCAAAAAAAAAGTGACCTTGCGTTTTTTTGAGCAAGGCCACTCGTTCATTGTTTAGTTTGTTTTAGTTGTTTTTCAAGTTTTTGATCGCCTGAGTCAATTTAGGGACGATTTCAAAGGCATCTCCAACGATTCCATAATCGGCAACCTTAAAGAATGGTGCCTCCGGATCTTTGTTGATCACCACGATGGTTTTGGATGAACTCACCCCAGCCAAGTGCTGGATAGCACCGGAAATACCGATAGCGATGTAAAGGTTCGGGCTTACCACGATACCTGTTTGGCCTACGTGTTCGGAATGAGGTCTCCAACCGGCATCAGAAACGGGCTTGGAACATGCCGTAGCAGCACCCAATACATCCGCCAATTCTTCAATCATGCCCCAGTTTTCTGGTCCTTTCATTCCTCTTCCCGCAGAAACAACGATCTCTGCTTCCGGAAGCGTCACTTTATCCGTTGCGCGAACGATATCCTTCACCAATACATTGAAATCTGTTGCTTCGATGTTTGGCGTGAAATCCACGATTTCGGCCGAACCTCCAACTTCTTTGACCTCAAATGCATTAGGATTGACCGCAATAACTTTAACCGCCGATTTGATAACTTCAGTCGCAAAAGCCTTATTGGAAAAAGCGGTCTTTTTGATCTCCATGCTATCGCCTTGGAAGCTTGGAAGATTGATAGCGCCATCCGCCAATCCAGCATCCAATTTAGCCGCTAAACGTGGTGCCAAGCCTTTTCCACTGAAGGAATTCGACAATACCACCACTTTAGATGATTCTTGCTGTGCAGCTGATGCGATGATCGATGCATAGGCTTTGTTCACAAAATTCTTTAGGTTCTCTTGGTTAGCGTTCAATACCTTGCTAACCCCATATTTCCCTAATTTTTCCAATTCCGCAGCATCCACGTTTCCAATGGAAAGTGCGGTTACCGAATCCCCTAATTGATCAGCGATTGCTTTAGCATAGGATGCTGCTTCAAAAGCCGATTTTTTTAAGGTTCCGTCTGTATTTTCGATATATACTAAAATTGCCATGATAATTTCTTTTTAAGGATTAGATAACTTTTGCCTCGTTGTGTAATAATTGAACCAATTGATCGACTTCATCTACCAATTTCACGGCTCCGCGAGGAGCAGGAGATTCAAATTTACTGATGCTCGACAATTCGGCTACTTCAATAGGCTCTACAACCTGCAAAGGCTTTGATCTTGCACCCATGATGCCGCGCATATTCGGGATTTTTGGCTCTGCAACACCTTCTGCTGTTCCCACAACAACCGGAAGAGAAACGGTAAGTACCTCTTTTCCGCCTTCGATCTCGCGATCGATGGTTGCTTCCGTACCTTGTATATCTAATTTTTTGGCGATGGATACCGATGGAAGATTCAATAATTCACCCAATAATGCCGCCACCTGCGCTCCATTGAAATCAATGGATTCACGACCGGTCAAGATCAGGTCAAATCCTTGCTCTTTGGCATATTTAGCGATCTGATTGGCTACGAACCAAGCATCACGAGGTTGGGCGTTGATGCGAACTGCATCATCTGCGCCAATGGCCAACGCCTTACGGATCGTAGGTTCTGTGGAGGCATCTCCAACATTGATCACCGTTACGGTACCTTTGCCACCTTCTGCCAGCTCCACCGCTTTCGATAAAGCAATCTCATCGTATGGATTGATGATGTATTGAACACCGTTGGTATTGAATACCGTGTTATCATTCGTGAATGTTATTTTGGAAGTGGTGTCAGGGACATTACTGATACATACTAATATTCTCATAATTCTAACGTTTTACACAAACCTACTTTTTTTTGTAAGCATTTCAAAACCTTTCCAAAACCAGAGGTCATGGAATTGTCATTTTCTATGCTAGCATAGTAATTTTATTCCTTCTTATAGCGCTCCCACGCAATTATTATTTGCTTAACTTTGGGGATGAAAACGCGATTAGATCAACTTAAAGAGTTTTTAAAGGAGTCTCCACAGGATCCTTTTTTGAAGTATGCCCTGACGATGGAGTACGTGAAAATGCAGGATAACAGCCTAGCTTTAGCCGGATTTGAGGATCTGGTAATGGAACATGCTGATTATGTAGGGACCTATTATCATTTCGGGAAGTTTTTGGAAGGGCAGGGAGAAAAGGATAAGGCTATTGAAATCTATGAAAAAGGGATCGCTGTAGCGCAATCCAAGCGGAATTTCCATGCCTTAGGGGAGCTGAAGAATGCTTTGTTGATGGCACAAGGTCTTCTGGATGAAGACGAGTAAATGAGGATGTGTTAATGTTCAAGGGGAAACGGAAATGTTAAATTTTCCTAAACAACCATTTATGGTATCTTTTTTGTTTTTTAAAAGTATATCATAAAAATCATGCGCAGGCTTACTTACATATTATTCAGTATTATCCTCTTGGTTTTTGGTTTTAGTTGTATCAATAACAAAACCAATGTAAACCAGTTAGTGGGTAATGAGGGTAATGCGTTAAAGGGTACTGGCGTGGTTGGAACCTATGAAGGAAAGCTTCCCTGTGCTGATTGCACCACGATTTCAACGGTTTTGAGCTTGGATAACAATAAGAATTACCTGATGAGGTATATGTATGTTGGGAAGAGCGAAGAGGTGTTTGAACATAAAGGAAAGTGGCAATTGGATAATGATATTCTGAGTTTGGAGAATATTGATTATAATTTCAGGATATCGAATAATCAATTGCAGCAGTTGGATTTGTCCGGAAAAGAGATCAAAGGCGACCTCGCCGAGAAATATGTGCTCTTAAAGATTAAGTAAGGTTTTTTATTAGAAATGTAAGGTATTGCGGTTTTGCGTTTATGCTTTTGTGCGTTTGCGCGTTTGCGCGTCATTGCGAGGAGGTACGACGAAGCAATCTTTACATTAGTAGAAAGATTGCTTCGTTCCTCGCAATGACGAATATCCTCGCAATGACGGGGTGAAGATTGCTTCGTTCCTCGCAATGACGGACGCCTCGCAATGACGAATATCCACGCAATGACGGTTATTTATGCTCGCAAATCTCCTTCAAAACACCCACTACAAAATCCACTTCCTCCTTCGTATTATACTTACAGAAAGAAAATCTCACCGATGGTCTTTTCGGATCAGCACAGATCCCTCTCAACACATGCGAACCAATATCCGAGCCCGAGCTACAAGCCGAACCACCAGAAGCCGAAACCCCTTTGATATCCAAATTGAACAATAACATATCGCCCATATTCGTACATGGCAAGGACACATTCAATACCGTATACAAAGCCTTATCCGCATCTGTCTCCCCATTGAACTGTACCCCAGGAATCTCCTGTACCAATTTATCCTTCATATAATCCTTCAGTCCTTGAATATGCGACTGATGCTCTTCCATTTCCTCATAGGCCAATTCCAACGCTTTCGCCAAGCCCACAATACCATACACATTCTCTGTTCCTCCGCGCATATTCCGTTCCTGTGCACCCCCATAAATCAACGGCTTGATCTTATTCTTTCCATTGATATATAAAAATCCGACACCTTTTGGGCCATGGAATTTATGCGCCGCACCCGTAATAAAATCGATCTTCAGATCAGAAAGGTCATGCTTATAATGCCCCATGGTCTGCACGGTATCCGAATGGAAAACCGCATCATACTGCTCGCATAACTCACTAACCCGTTTGATATCCGTCAAATTCCCAAGTTCATTGTTTGCATGCATGATGGAAACAAAAGTCCTTGGGTTCTTCGCCAATAATTCCTCCAAATGGTTCAGGTCGATATTTCCTTTCGCGTCCACCTTCAACAGATCCAGCTGGATCTTTCCGGCATGTGCCAGTTCTTCCAAAGTATGGAGCACTGCATGGTGTTCGATAGGAGAGGTAATGGCATGGGTAATCCCATAACATTCAATGGCACGTACGATGGCCATATTATCCGCCTCGGTACCACCAGAAGTAAAGAAAATCTCCGATGGGGAAGCATTAAGTAATTTAGCTACTGTTCTTCTTGCCTTTTCCACAATGGTCTTGGTTTCACGGCCGTGCGCATGAATAGAAGAAGGGTTCCCGAAGTTCTCGTTCAGGGTTTTAACCATTGCTTCGATAACTTGTTTATCTAAAGCTGTGGTCGCGGCATTGTCAAAATAAACTTGCATAAAGGCAAATATAATTAATCGTTAGGAGAATCGTTTGTAATTTTCTTATTTCTGACCATCATCAAACCTATTGATATCAAGCCCGTTAATAAAGCCAAATAAACGATCAAATCCTTGTTCTTTGTATAAAATGTTAATTCTTCGTTCAGGTTGATTTCCTGCGATAGGGCGGTTGGCACCCACCAGCTCGAACGCTGAACAATATCCCCGCGTTGGTTGATAAAGGCCGATATACCTGTATTGGCCGAACGCACCACCCATCTTCTGTTCTCTATGGCTCTTAATTTGGCATAGAGCAGGTGTTGATCCTTGCCCGAGGTGTCGCCCCACCAGCCATCGTTGGTAATCACAGCAATGAATTGTGCCCCTTTGGCCACATATTCCGCCACGTAATTTCCCCAGATGGATTCATAACAGATCACCGGAGCCGCGCCAATTCCGCTAGCAGAATAGAAAACCGAAGGCTCTTCCTGACTGCCATAACCTCCTGTTGTTCCGCCAAAATGTTGGAACAAGGGTTTCATAAAGGCAAGTTTAGATCCAAATGGCATCAATTCGGCACCAGGTACCAATTTTGATTTATGGTAGAACTGCAGTTTGCTGGATCCGTCGATCAGTACCGCTGCATTAAAATGGTCCTTGAATAGATTTCCGACAGGTCTCGCCGTAAAAGTACGTTGGTCATCATAAAACTGATAGCTTTCGATTCCTGAGAGTACATTTCCATTGTGGTAGGGTTCCAGGAAATCAATCACCGCGCGATACTGTGGATATTCTCGGAATTCTTCCTCGTTGATACCACCATAATTGGAAATGGCCGTTTCTGGCCATATAAAAAATTCCGTATTCAATTTCGCCACTTTCTGCGAAAGATCCATCAGCACCCTCATTTGTTCCTCAGGTGTAATCGGTCCCCATTTTCCAAATGGATCGATGTTCGGTTGAACCGTTACGACTTCGGATGGATTGATGTGTTCTTCATATTGGCTGTAGGCGATGATCGAACCTACGGAAGGGATCAACACTAATGCTGAAGTAACCGATAAAAGGATCTTATTGCTGTAAACTTCTACCTGCTCTCTTCTTTGCCAGTACCATAGGAAAACAACGACATTGACCAGCCAGATCCATAAGGTTCCACCATAAACGCCTGTCACACTGTACCATTGTACCAATTGATGGAAATTTGAAAAACCGTTTCCAAGGGTCATCCAAGGAAAGGAAAGTTCCCAAGATTGGTGCAGGTATTCATAGGCGATCCAAAAGGAAATCAGCCCCATAAAGCTTAAAAGGATGGAGTTTCTTTTCCGCATTTGATAATACAGCCGAAACGCCAGTGCCATGAGCAATGGCCCGAGGGTATAAGGGATCAGGGCTACAAAAAGGGATGGTAGGGCAGGTAAGAATGCGTTCATCGCATTGTACACCCAATAAATGGAAGCGGTATTCCAGACAAAACCGGTAAAAAAAGCCAATCCAAAAACCTTGCTTCCTTTCCGCTTGTAGTTCCCGCGCATCACCTGTTCTATGGCAACCAAAAGTGGTACAAAACCAATGAACAGCAAAACGCTGGAATAAGGAATAGGAGGCCAAGCCAACCACAATAAAAAAGCACTTAACAGCGCCAAAAGGTAATTATTGCGCATGACTTATAACTGGCTTAGGATTTCTGCCTTCTTGGTTTCGTATTCCGCTTGGGTGATCAATTGCTTATCATACAAGCTCTTTAATTTTTTTAGTTTAGCCGTGATCTCATCTTCTTCTTCCTGCTCCACTTTAACAGGCTCCGGTCTTGCCGGTTCAGGTCTAAAAGGCTCCGACCTTACAGGCTCCGGTCTGTTAGCTTCAGGTTTAGTCTCCTCAGCCACCGGACTCGGTGTGGTATTAAAGCCTTGGAAAGTCTTCGGTGATTCCTCTTCCTTAACCTCTGGTTTAGGTGCCGAATAAACAGGCTTATTCTCAATAACAATTTTATTTTCCTTTGCTTCCAGTTTCTGGTTCTGTAGATTATCCAAAGCCGCCTTGATCAATTGGTATAATTTTCTGGCCTGCGTTTTAGGAATATAATCAATGGTCAGATTTTCCCCTGTAAATGGAATAACAGTTACCTTCGATCCGAAGATTTCCTCTTTGAAAGCGATATCCTTCACATCCTGCCAAGAAAAGATCTCAAAGTTCGTCGCCAGTCCCAACTTGGTGAATTCGCATAAGAAGATGCGCTTGTTACTAACGGTTATCGAATCCGGTAAAAGCGTTACGGCCGGTTTCTTCTGTAGGGCAATATAATTGATGGATTCGCCAGGCGTCAGCATATCCAGGATCTTTCCGTGGATTTTCTCTACGACCTTTGGGTCCTGACCATCCTGTACATATTTGTCGATTTGATAATTTTCCATGTTCAAATTCTTTTTTAACGTCTATTTAATTAATCAAGACCAGCCACGCAGCATACAAACTCGCCTTTGATGGGATTGGTCTCGAAATGGGTCTTTAGTTCTTGCAGGGTTCCACGTACGGTCTCCTCATATAATTTACTGATCTCTCTGGAAAAGGAAGCCTGTCTATCTGGTCCAAAAACCCCAATAAACTCATCAATTGATTTGAGGATCCGATGGGGCGATTCGTAAAAGATCATGGTACGCTTTTCCTCCGCCAAGGCTTTCAACCGGGTCTGTCTGCCTTTCTTGACAGGAAGGAAACCTTCAAAACAGAAACGGTCGTTCGGAAGGCCAGAATTGACCAAAGCGGGTACAAAAGCGGTCGCACCTGGTAGACATTGCACTTCCAATCCTTCCTTTATGGCTTCGCGAACCAACAGAAATCCAGGATCGGAAATAGCTGGCGTACCGGCATCCGAGATCAATGCGATCTGATTTCCCTCCTTCAGTAATCGGATGATTTCATTGAAGGCCTTGTGCTCATTATGTTGATGATGGGCAAACACCTTTTTATCGATTCCAAAATGTTTCAAGAGGGGGGCCGATGTCCGGGTATCCTCCGCAAGGATGATATCCACTGCTTTCAGCACATTGATGGCCCTAAAGGTCATATCTTCTAAATTTCCTATCGGAGTAGGTACGATATACAGCATAGGTCAAAGATAATTATTATTCATTGATTTCGAGGTAATCTGCTGCACGTGGAATTTTATGGATGATGCTCATCCATTCTTCGGGGATGTTCGTTAATTTTCGGGCTACAATATCCATCCATGCACCATCAACCACCACAACAGCTGCTTTCACGCCGTTTTCCTTGAAGATCTCATGTCGAAAGGAGAACCTGGAGTTTTTTACATTGAACTTGATGATCTCAACACTGACCTTGATGCGTTCATCCAAGCCGATTTCCCGCAGGTAGTTCAATTCCTCCCGAAATAGAATCGGGCCTATTTTCTTCTGGTTGAATTCGGAGAGGGAAAGCCCCAGTTGGTTCAACATATTGCTCCTTGCCTGCGCACAGAAATCGGCATAGGCCGAGTGGCGTAAGTGTACATTGGCATCAATCTGAGACCATAAAACCTGTCCTTCGTAAAATATATTGTTTTCCATTTGTTTCGATTTATCAATATGCCTAAATTAAGCAAAAGCTCACAGAATTTCCCAATTTAGTTCGCTATGAAACTAAGGTGAAAGCATGGTGAAAGTATGTAAAATGTATGCTAAGGTTATAAAATCATGCTTTATGTATACTTAAGCCTTGGTTTTGCCTCGAAAACATAGGGTTTACATAGGAAAAACATCGATTTTCCACTTAATTGATAATCTTATTTGTTAATATCTAATTAATTTAATTTCTTTAAAAGGTTATCTACTTAACAAATTGATAACATTGCCTTAATTCTGGTTTTAATTATCTGCAATAGTTTTGCAAAAAAATAAAACCATTATTATATGAGATTTTCTTTACTTATTATTTTTCAATTGATTTGTTGTTTAGGATTTGCCCAGAATACGATTCTGAAAGGTAAGGTCATGGACAGCAATGATAAATTCTCCATGCCGGGAGCTACCCTTCGCATTACAGAAGGTAATAGATATACGGTTTCTGATGGAAACGGTAATTTCGAATTCTTAAACCTACCAACAGGAACCTATACATTATCTGTTGATTATTTGGGATATGAACATTACGAGCAGAAAGTGAATGTTTCTGCGAAATTAGGAACTTTAGAAATTCTTTTGGAACCTGCTTCCAGAACTTTGGATGAGATCCAGGTGATCGGAGACCAGGCAAAAGGACAGGCAAAGGCCCTTAACCAGCAAAAGAACAACAGTAACATTACGAATGTTATTTCTTCCGATCAGGTAGGTCGTTTTCCGGATCAGAATATCGGGGATGCCTTAAAACGTGTACCGGGTATCACCATGCAGAATGACCAAGGTGAGGCGCGAAACATTATTGTTCGTGGTTTATCGCCGGAGTTGAACTCCGTGACCTTGAACGGTGACCGTATCCCATCGGCTGAAGGGGACAACCGTAATGTGCAAATGGACTTAATTCCATCGGATATGATTTCTTCTATTGAAGTGAACAAAACATTGACTCCCGATATGGATGCAGATGCGATTGGTGGTTCTGTGAACTTAGTGACCAGGGCTGTTCCAAATAGACAGCGTATTTCTGCGACATTGAGTGGAGGTTATGCCCCTATCCGTGAGAAAGGTGTCTACAATGGAACACTAATCTATGGTAACCGTTTCATGGACAATAAAATGGGTCTTGTATTATCGGGAACTTTACAGAGCCAGAATTTTGGTTCGAACAATATCGAAGCAGTATGGGATAAGCAAAGTGAAAACCTTTTCATCAACGAAATGGATATCCGTAAATATGATGTGAGCCGTATCCGTCGTAGCGTTTCTGCGGCTTGGGATTATGATTTCAATTCCAGAAACCGCATCGCCATCAATGCGATGTACAACTGGAGAGATGATTTGGAAAACCGTTACAGATTACGTTATAAAACAAAGTATGACGATAAAACCAATGTTTTTAATACAGAATTATCCCGTCAGACAAAAGGTGGTATTGACAACAATACAAACGAAAATACCCGTCTTGAAAGACAAAGCGTGATGAATTTCTCGATTGTAGGAGAGCATCTTTTGGCGCCAAAATTGGATTTTGATTGGTCTGCGTCGTATTCCAGAGCAGAGGAAGATCGTCCGAATGAAAGATATATCAATTATGTGTTGAAGAAACAACAGGTTTCTCAAGATCTATCCGATACGTACCTGCCATATTTCAACGATACATTCAAAGATTATTCTAAGTTTAAGTTTGATGAATTATCGGAGAACAACGATAATACGAATGAACAGGAAATCGGTGGAAAGCTTAATTTCCGTATCCCTTTGAGTTTGATCGATGGACAGAAGGGTAGATTACGTTTTGGTGGTAGAGTGCGTTTAAAAACCAAGGAAAGAGAGAATATCTGGAATGAATATACGCCAACTACGGATTTTGGGGTATTGAGTGCGATGCCTAATGTGCAATGGGACGCTAGAACTTGGGAACAAGGAGATCGTTACGCGCCGGGAATGTTTGTGGACAAAGCTTTTCTAGGTGGATTGGACTTGAACGATGCGACAAAATTCGAATCGGAGTTGAAGCCAAAAGAATATTTGGCAGTAAATTACAGCGCAAAAGAACAGATCTATGCAGGATACCTGCGTTTTGATCAGAACCTAACTGAAAATACAGCCTTGATTTTAGGAGCTCGTTTGGAGCATACCCGTATTGATTACAAAGGAAATAACGTGGTAAATGAAGAAGATTTGGAAGGGGTGATCAATACCAAGAATTCGTATACGAATATTTTGCCTAACTTAACCTTGAAACATAATTTCACGGAAGATTTCTTGCTTCGCGCAGCCTATTCAACCGCTTTGGCAAGACCGAACTATTATGCCTTGGCTCCATACATCAACAGTATTCCGGAAGAAGAGGAAATCACTGCTGGTAATCCAGACCTTAAGGCTACTTATTCCCATAATTTTGATGTGATGTTGGAGAAATATTACCGTAATATCGGTTTGATCTCCGGAGGTGTATTCTATAAGAACTTAAATAACTTTATTTACAGATATAGTAATACAGCCTATAAAACCGCTGATTTTGAAAGAGACTTCCCTGGAAAACCGAATCCGATCGAAGCAGGTAAATCCTTTGACTTCTTCCAGGATAGAAATGGTGATAAAGTGAACCTTTATGGATTTGAAGTTGCATTCCAAAGACAGTTGGATTTCCTACCTGGAAAATTCCTTCAAGGATTTGGGGTATATGCCAACTATACCTATACGAAATCAAAAGCTAAAGGTATCGCTGGTGAGGACGGTGTGTTGCGTGAAGGTTTAGGTCTTCCAAGAACGGCTCCTCACATGTTGAACGGTTCCCTATCTTGGGAAAACAATAAATTTTCCGCACGTGTATCTGCTAACTATACGGCAGCTTATTTGGATGAAATCGGTAAAGATGCATTCAATGATGCCTACTATGATAAACAATTCTTCTTGGATGCCAATGCATCTTACAAAATCACACCACAGTTACGCGTATTTGCGGAAGCAAACAACCTAACCGACCAACCTTTACGTTATTACCAAGGTGATGTAGCTCGCATGAAACAATTGGAGTACTACAAGCCAAGATATACGTTAGGTGTTAAATTCGATTTGTAAAATTTAAAAAGAAGGAAAACACATGATTAAACAATTCATCTTTATATGCGGTACAGCCCTGATTTTCGGGGCTTGTACTAGCAAATTAGCCCCTGTGGCGGAGAATGCAGTAAAGCCAACAGTTGTTACGGAACAAGTTCCGAACGATACGGATGACCCAGCTATCTGGGTGAACCCGAATGATAGTACGGAAGTTATTATCGTTGGAACGGATAAGCATGAGAAGACCGGTGGTCTGTATGCTTATGATATGGATGGCAAGATTATTAATAAAGTAACGCCATTGGATAGACCAAACAACGTGGATATTGCGTACGGTTTGGAGATTGATGGGAAATTGGTGGATATTGCAGTGCTTACCGAAAGAGGTACCAATAAGATCCGCGTTTTCAGTATGCCGGAACTAAAGCCATTGGATAATGGTGGTATCGAGGTTTTTGTAGGAGAGACTGAAAGATCGCCAATGGGTATTGCTTTGTATACGAAAAAGGATTCTACTGGGAATAAGATCTATGCTGTAGTAGGCCGTAAATCTGGAGGCGCTGATAATTATCTTTTCCAATATGAGTTGTCGGTTGATGCTGGTGTTGTGAAAGGAAAGAAGGTTCGTGAATTTGGGAAGTTCCAAGGTGGAAAAGAAATTGAAGCTATTGCCGTGGATAATGAGTTAGGGTATATCTATTACTCGGATGAAGGCTTTGGTATCCATAAGTATTATGCAGATCCTGCCAAAGGAAATGAGGAATTGGCCTTATTTGGACAGAAGGATTTCAAATCTGATCATGAGGGGATTGCATTGTATAAAAGCACGGATTCTACTGGTTATATCGTGATTTCAAATCAGCAGAACAATTCTTTTAATATTTATCCAAGGGAAGGTGCTGCTGGGAATGCTCATTTACATGAGATCTTGGCGGAAGTGCCGGTTTCAGCGGTTGAATGTGATGGTGCTGATGCTATTTCCATGCCGATCGGAACGAAGTTTCCGAAAGGAATGTTGGTGGCCATGAGTAATGGAATGGTTTTTCATTACTATGATTGGAGGATTTTTCAGGAGGCAGTGGATAAGGGGAGAATGTAGATGATAGATGATAGATAATAGATTATAGACGATAGACCCGTCATTGCGAGGAACGAAGCAATCTTATTTTTTCTCATCCTGAGCGAAATATTTTGTCATCCTGAGCGAAGTCGAAGGATCTGTACACTGGTAAACGAACAGATCCTTCGACTGCGCTCAGGATGACATTTTTAATATCAGTATATCCTACTTCTTCCCCCTACATCGGTGCTACCATCTGCATCAGCATCGCTGTAAACCAGCCTGCATAAGTTCCAACCGCATACCCAAACACCGCCAAGATAACCCCAACGGAAATCAAGGAAGGGTGGAAAGCGGCCGAAGTCACAGAAGCCGAAGCCACACCACCTACATTCGCCATACTACCTACAGCAAAATAAAAGAATGGCACTTTAAAAATCTTACCGACGATGAGTAACAACAAGGCATGCACACTCATCCAGATCAATCCAACTACCAATAATCCAGGATTTCCAGCAATCGCTGTAATATCCATTTGCATACCAATCGTCGTAATCAAAATATATAAAAATACGGTAGCTACTTTAGAAGCTCCTACATATTCCAATTTCTTGGCAGGCGTAAAGGAAAGAATAATCCCAATTACCGAAGCAATGAATATCACCCAGAAGAAATTACTGGTCAACGAGAATTTTGCTAGTTCTGGATGGTTGTTAGCCATATAAGCAGACAATGGCTCGGCTATCAAAGCCGATAAAGCCGTACCTCCAAATGCCAAGGCAACAATATAGATCAAATCTTTTGTTTCTGGTGTTTTACTGTTTGCTTTAACCTTAGCATCCATTTTTTCCTTTAAAGCTTCCACGTCCGAAGACTCCGCCTTAAAGAATTTATCAAACTGCTTGGATTTACTAGCTCCATATAATAAGAATGCCATCCATAAATAGGCGACAAATACATCCACAGCAATGATGGAAGAAAAAACCTCTGGAGAGGGTTGTAGGATTTCCTTTAGGGCCACCTGGTTTGCCGAACCACCGATCCAAGATCCCGCCAAAGAACCCAGACCTTTCCAAACCTCATGTGGAGTAGCACCACCCACAACCTCTGGCGCAACCATGGAAGTCAACCAAACTGCCAAAGGACCACCAATCATAATGCCGACCGTTCCTGTTACAAACATCAATCCGGCCCTTTTTCGCAATGCCCACATTTCTTTTAAATCCAGGTTGATCACAAACAAAATCAAACAGGCAGGCAATAAATAATTGCTTCCAATGCCTGTTAATGGGGAATTCGCGCCATCGATGATGTTTAAGGAATTGAGCAAGCCCGGTAAGAAATAACAGAGCAATAGGGGTGGGATGATATTGAAAAATCCCTTAACATATTTATTCGATAAGTTCGATGTATAGAACACCAAACCTAAAATTACCATTAGTAATCCCAATACAACAGAAGTGTTACTGATCAAAGGGAGGTTTTCGGTTTCTGGTATTTGCATAAACTTGTAATAATTGTTAATTTGCTGTGAAAATAGTTATTTCCATTGACTAATTTTTAATAATTACCCAAATTGCATGGGTAAATTCAAACTAAATCGAAATAATAACAGGTAATGGACCGCAGAGATTTTATTAAAAGTAGTGGCATTCTGGTAGGAGCCAGCACATTGGATATGCCCGATTACAGCATGGATGCAAAGAAGAAGATCAAGGTAGGATTGATAGGATGTGGCGGTCGAGGCACTGGTGCTGCCTTTCAGGCGCTGAACGCTGATCCGGATGTGGAAATTGTAGCGTTGGCGGATATTTTCCAGGCACAATTGGATACCGCTTTGGCATCCTTGATGGAGGCGCATAAGGAACGTGTAAAAGTTTCGGATAAACGCAAATACGTTGGTTTCGATGCCTACCAAAAGTTGATCAACAGCGATGTGGATGTCGTGTTGTTGGCTACACCCCCATGTTTTCGCCCGGACCATCTCGCTGCTGCAGTGAAAAAGGGAAAGCATGTTTTCTGTGAAAAACCAATGGCAGTGGATATTCCTGGTGTACATAAAGTAAGGGAAGCGGTTCAACTGGCTAAAGATAAAAAATTGAATATCGTTTCAGGTTTCTGTTTCAGGTATACCAATCCTAACCGTGAATTGGCAAAGTTGATCCATGGCGGAGCGATCGGTGATATCTACTCGATCAGTACCTTCCGCTTGGGTGGTGAGCTGACCGAAAAGGTTAGGCAGCCACAATGGGATGATCTGACCTACCAACTGTATAACTGGTTCTATTATCAGCGCTATTCGGGCGATATCATTGTGGAACAAACCGTACACAGTATCGATTTTATGAACTGGATGTTGAATCGTGGATTGCCAAAAGCCGTTTCGGGTACCGGTGGCCGACAAAGTAGACCTTGGGATAAATATGGAAATGTATTTGACCATTTTGCCATAGAATTCGATTATGGGGATGGGGTGAAAGGTTATCATTTCGGTCGTCAACAGAATGGAACGCAATCTCGGAACTCGGTGGAAGCTATCGGTACGAAAGGAGCAATGAATGTGAGTGTATTGAGTAAATATGAAATAACGGGTCAGAATCCTTGGAAATTCGCAGGAAAGACTGATAATATGTACCAGACACAACATAATGAGCTTTTTGCGGCAATAAAGAATAAGCAGGTGATCAATGATGGTGACTTCATGGCAGATTCTACTTTATTGGGAATCTGGGCGCGCGAAGCTGCCTATTCAGGAAAGATCATCAGTTTAGAGGAGATCCAGAACTCGACCAAGGTTTATGGGCCAAGTGCCGATGAATACAGTTGGCAGATGGAAATTGATAAGGCATTGATCCCAAGACCAGGTTTGGCAAGTTCTTAAAGCCATAAATAGATATTACTTTGCTTAAACATTGTATCCTTAATTAATAATGAATCAAAAAATTAAGATTTTGGTGGTGGGTTGTGGCAATATGGGTGCATCCCATGCACAGGCCTATCATGATATGGATGGTTTTGAAATTGTAGGCTTGGTTTCCCGTGGAGCGAGCAAAGAGATTTTAAATGTGCGGCTGGAAGCCGATTATCCTTTATTCGATGATTATGCGACCGCCTTGAAGGAAACTCAACCTGACGCGGTTTGTATTTCTACTTATCCGGATACCCATGAAGCCTATGCCATTCAGGCTTTTGAGGCCGGAGCGCATGTGTTTATCGAAAAACCATTGGCGGATACCGTGTTGGGTGCGCAGAAGGTGGTTGAAGCAGCAAGAAGGGCCAATAAAAAATTGGTCGTTGGTTATATCTTAAGGCATCATCCTTCTTGGATCAAATTTATTGAGGTTGGAAAAACCATGGGTTATCCTTTGGTTATGCGCATGAACCTCAATCAGCAGAGCCATGGGTACATGTGGGATGTGCATAAAAATTTGATGAAGAGTTTGAGCCCGATTGTGGATTGCGGGGTGCATTATATTGATGTGATGTGCCAGATGACAGTGGCCAAACCATTGTCCGTTTCGGCTATTGGAGCGCGGTTGACAAATGAAATTCCGGAAGATAATTATAATTATGGGCAGTTGCAGATCCGGTTTGATGATGGGAGTGTGGGTTGGTATGAAGCAGGTTGGGGACCAATGATCAGTGAAACGGCATTTTTTATTAAGGATGTGATTGGACCGAAGGGTTGTGTTTCCATCGTAGCGAATGATGCTGGGAAGGCTGGGAATTCGGATTCCGTGGAAGCCCATACCAAAACGGAGTCGTTGAAGGTGCATTATGCGGATATTGATGAGGAAAATGAATTCCTTAAAAAGGATGAATGGATTGATTTAACGGATGAGCCGGATCATCAGGAACTGTGTAATCGGGAGCAGGCATTCTTTTTAAAAGCGATTGCAGAGGATTTGGATTTGGAGAAATCTATGCAGGATGCGGTGAATAGTTTGAGGATCGCAATTGCATGTGATGAGTCGGTGAAGACCGGGGAGATTGTGAGGTTGTAATTTTTTGCGTCATTGCGAGAGGGTTTCTGCGTCATTGCGAGGAACGAAGCAATCTTCCCGCATGTCATGCTGAGCGCAGTCGAAGCATCTGTTCGTTTATATTCGTACAGATCCTTCGGCGATGCTCAGGATGACAAAGTTCAAAGATTGCTTCGTCGTACCTCCTCGCAATGACGCAAAAACTACCTACCCTAATCCGCTAACACCGAAAACTCTGCTCCAGAGGCGAAATCCTGTCCGTTTTGCGAACTCAAAGCCGTAAAACGAATATACCTCGCCAATACAGGTTTTGTCAACATGATCGTCTTCAATTTACTGCTTCGATCAAATTCCCCTTCAGCCACAGGTTCTGACCAATTCTCCCCATCCAAACTTACCTGAATCCTATATCCTTTTACATTTCCATTCGATCCATTCTGTCTCGGCAAATACGTAAAACCCTTGATTTTCTTCGCCATGCTGGCATCAAAGTCAATCCAATGCGGATATTGCGCAACTGTTACCGAATACATCGTATGCCAAATCGTCGATGGGTCCCCATCAATTATATGCTCAGCATTTCCTTCACCAATCTCCTGGCTGGAAACAGATTTGATTTCCATCTGAATACTTTCAATCTTTGGAAAATCCACACTTGTTTTCAGTTTTTCTTTTCCGTGGTACCATGCCGTTACCTTACCACCTTCACGTAGGTTAATAGCGCCCTTATAAACAGAAACTTTGCCTCGCCCAATCTGTACCATCAACGGAGATCCATTCGAATCCGTACGAATTTCCACCTTTCCAGAACGATCGCGGGTGATCGATAATGGCATATCCCCAGCCACAGCCGCTTTTGCTTGTGTTGCAGCATTATTATTTGCCACAGGACGAATTATAAATCCAAAATCATGCGCTCCAGCTTTCACGCGGTCCTGCTCTAATGGAGGGCCTTGTCCACAACTGTTACCTCCCAATCCAGTTACCTCAGCCATCAGGTACAAATGCGTGCCAGAGCTTTTCGGTAATTGATATCCATGTGGTGCCAAGGTCATTTCCAATTCCGACCAAGGCAATGCAGAAGCAGAAAAGGTATTTTTCGCAATAAAGATAGCTCCAGAACCAGCAGCATCGGTTAATGCACACCACCTCAATTCTTCCCTGTTACCGGTAGACTGTGGTTTCGGCCAATTGACCATCTGGTTCTTTACCGAGCTTTGGTATTGTTCAATGAATTGTCCCGTTTTCCGATCCGCATAATTATTGATCGGTCCACGGCCATAATATTGGTAATTGCTATAGTTCTCAGGTACCTGCATGGCAAAGCCTAAATGCGGTAATACAAAGGAACTATTGTTGGAAGTAATGTTGCTTTCCAGTTCGATCGACCCATCTTTATAGATCGTCCAAATATAATTGCTGGAGAATTTAAAGTCGTTCTCCCCAAATAGACGGTCTTTATGGTCTTCTATCGTATATGTTCCTGAACTTCCTCCACGGATGGTTCCGCCATTTTTCGCTTGGGATTCTACTTGGTAGATCAACACATAAGCCCCATCCTCTCGCTGATAGCTGTTTTTGGATTTTACCCTATGCTGCAATTGATGCAAACCTTTTTCGAACCACTGTTGATATGCCCAGTTATCATTGTCCAATGGAGCACGTAAAGCATCCAATTTAGGGCCTTCACCAGCACGAATTACTTCCTCTCCCTGGTAACTCAATTGATAAATGGTTCCTGTTTTATTGTCAAATTTCACATTAAACCCTTCACCTTTGATCTCTTGAACATCACCTTCCGCGCCTATCATCAGCTTACTTCCTTTGGCCAGATCCGCAATGGATGGAAGGAAAGTCATCGGTTTAACCAATATTTGTTCTTCCATCTGCACCTGACCTTGTTTTGCCCAAGGCATATCCTTTTTATGTACAAATTGCACCTTTAAGAAATATTCCGAGCTGGCCTCCAATTTATCGTATGCATATGGAACCTGGAATTCTTTATGCTGTCTTGCCGCAATAGCATTGGTCCCTTCCGTTGCGAAAGTACCTTTCTCCATTTCCTTACCATCTTTCCATAAAGACCAATTGATCTGATAATCATCCAAAGAGCTGAAGTAATTCTTATTGAACACATCAATCTTACCATTTTTCATATCTACTGCCTTTACACTCACATTCTGGTAAACTTTGCGAACCTCATAGTATTGGGGTTTTGGTTCCATGTTAGCAAAGATCAACCCGTTCATCACAAAGGTTCCATCATTCGGTTTGTCGCCAAAATCTCCACCATAGGCCAGGAATTTCTCACCTGTTTTCTTGTCGTAATAATACATGGATTGATCGATCCAGTCCCAAATTGCACCTCCCATAAAGAAATTGGTAGATTCGATGACCTCCCAATAATCGATCAGGTTACCCGATGCATTGCCCATGGAATGGGAATATTCGGAGATATGGAATGGATATTTGAGGTTATATTTTCCTTTTACAGCACCACGAACCCATTCAATGGAAGGGTACTGGTTGGAGCCGATATCCACGATGCTGTTGTTCCTTTCGTATTGAACCGGTCTGGAATCATCCACTTTTTTGATCGCATCGTACGCATGGACAAAATTCTTGCCCGGTCCAGCCTCATTTCCTAAGGACCAGATTACGATGGAAGGATGGTTGATGGTCGCATGTACCATTTCCAGATTTCTCGCCACGTGTGCATTTTTCCATTCCACAGGATGGGAAAGTGAAGCATCGCCATAATAATATTGATGGCTTTCGATATTGGCCTCATCCTCGAGATAGATACCATATTTATCACATAGGTAATACCAATAAGGATCATCTGGATAATGCGAGTTTCTAACATGGTTGATGTTTGCCCTTTTCAATAACATGATCTCTTTTTCCATCTGATCGTGGGAAACGACCTTTCCCGTTTCCGGGTTGGTCTCATGTCGGTTCACCCCTTTAAGTTTTACCGTTTTTCCATTGACATAGAAATAACGGCCTGCCAATCCAAACTCATCATCTGCAGCTTTGGTGTCTTTCAATTCTACTTTTCTGAAACCAATATAGCTGGAAACAACCTCGATAAGCCGGCCTCTATTGTCCAACAATTCGGCAAGAAGCGTGTATCGGATTGGCTCTTCTGCTGACCATTTTTTTGGATTGCTGATCTTCAAGGTCTGTTCTACGATGCTGGTAGAATCTTTGGCAATAGGATCAATGGATCGCTGAAGATCTATTTCCTTCACCTTGGAAGAGGCATCACTGTATAAAACATTTTCGTATAGGGAATACCTGATTTTATAGCCTTTGACCGATTTTCCTTGGCTGTTTTTAACCTCGGCAGTCACTTTTAGCGTCGCATCTTTGTATTCCTGATCCAGATCAGGGATGGCAACCAGGTTTCTGATCTGTACTTTTGGCTTCGCTGTTAGGGATACGGTTCGGAAGATACCTGGCAAGCGGAACATATCCTGCGCTTCCAAATAGGAAGCATCGGAGCTGCGGTAAACTTCCACAGCTACTTGGTTCTCGCCTTTTGGATTCAGGTAGCTACTGATATTGAAAGAGGCTAGGTTCCTCGAGTTTTTGGAAAAGCCTACATATTTTCCATTGATCCATAGGTAGAAGAAGGAGTCTACGCCATCGAAATTGATGTAGATTTCTTTTCCTTTCCAATCTTTTGGAACAGAGAATGTGCGTTTATAGGACCCCACTTCATTGCGATAGATATAGGTTGTCCAATTTTGGGGAGGCGTACGCATAACCCCGCCACGCCAATCATCCACCTTTACCTGATGTTGGAAAATCACCGGTTGGTTCACATAGATCGGCACGCCATATTTCAACGAACCATCCTTCTGAATGCCCAGGATGTTCCAGCTCATCGGTACCGGCACATCATCCCATTTACTCACATCGAAGTTTTTCTGGTAAAAATCTTGGGGTCTTTCCTCTGGTGTCTTTACCCAATGGAATTTCCAGGTGCCATCCAAGGACATCCAATTGCTGGAGTTCGTTGGCAACACTTTTTGGGCGGAGTTGATATCATTGAAGGAAAAATGGTAGGCATGGGGAAGTTCTTTGTTCAAGGATAGTTCCTGCGGCGATTCCCATTCTTTTCCGGTAGGCGCCTGGACCTGACCATAGGCAAATCCTTCTATATTCCTGGTTACAGGTGTTTGGGCAAATAAGTGGGTTGGTTGACTAAAAATCAGCAAACCAAAACAGAGTGCTTGCGCTAGGCTACGATTCATAAATTTGGAATTAGGTAAAACAAATTTAGGAATCTTTAACCCCATTTTCCGATATTTTAATCGGTAGGAGAAGGTTAAGGTATGAAATCAAGCCTTTTCGATAAAAACAATCGTTTGTGTATTTTATATTTTACCTAAGGGATATTCAGGTATTTATGGGTTTGAAGGGAAATCTCCCATTTTGGATTATCCTTGACATAGTCAATGATCAATGGGGTCATCTCCGCTGCTTTGGACCATTCGGGTTGTAGGTACAGCTTGCAGGTAGAACCTACGAATTTGGCATGTTCTTCTGCCCAAGCAAAATCGCTCTTGTTGAATACGATCACTTTCAATTCACCTGCCGCGCTCAGGACATCTGGTCGAGGACCCTTGAATTTCTTTGGTGAAAGACAGATCCAATCCCAGTAACCGGTTAATGGATAGGCGCCTGATGTTTCCAAAAAGATCTGTATGCCTGCTTCCTTTAATTTTTGGGTCAAGTAGGAGAGATTGTACAATAATGGCTCTCCACCGGTAATAACCACTGTTTTTGCAGGAAATTGCTTGGCATTTTCTACGATCGTTTCTGCCGAAGTCAATGGATGCAGGTCAGCATCCCAACTTTCCTTCACATCACACCAATGACAGCCCACATCACATCCTCCAAGACGGATGAAATAAGCCGCCTTTCCGGTGTGGTATCCTTCGCCTTGTATGGTGTAAAATTCTTCCATCAAGGGAAGCATTGATCCGTCTGCTGGAACTTGATTTGACATAACGATTAAAATAGAGCTGCAAAGGTATGGAATTTATTGTTTGAGAATTGTTATTTTTAAGTGAAAAATCTAAAAAACAAGATATTGGATTCATTGATTCGTAAGATTTCTGCCTATGTAACCTTGACCGATGAAGATGTTGAAATCATTCAATCGTTGTTTAAAGTGAAGCAGTTGAAAAAAAAGGAATTCTTTCTTCAGGAAGGAGAGATCGCTCGGTATGTCGGGTTTTTGGACACAGGCATTGTGCGTTATTTTGTTGATGTTGATGGCATTTGTAAAACCTATGAATTTGGTAGGGAAGGGGATTTTTTTAGTGAATATGAAAGTTTTATAGGATTAATACCCACTACGAAAAATATTCAGGCCTTGGAGGATTGTACCTACTATGAAATCGGAAGGGCAGATCTTGACAAGCTATATGGGCTGTTGAGCCAAGGGGAACGATTGGGCCGGTTGGTGATCCAGCAATTGTTTATTGATGGAATGAAAAAGCTGGCCTCCCTATATTCGGACGGTCCAGAAGAAAGGTACTTGAAATTTCGGGCGATGTTTCCTGATCTGGAGCAAAGGGTATCCCAATACCATATTGCAAATTTTGTAGGCGTAGAGCCCTCTTCGCTGAGTCGGATTAGAAGAAGGATGGTTGGGTCGAAGTTAGCGCTTAGGAAATGAATTTATTGACTTAGGTATATCATTTACGGATTTTGGAGCCGGAACTTTGCTGAAAACCAAATAGCAATGGGAAAAGTTCAAATCCGAAAAGTAAAGATTCTTAAATCTGTTTCAAAACATCCTTACAGTGAGATTTTGTTGCGTATTTTTCCTGGAGAAAAAACGCCTAGGCATTTCCATCGGGAATTTTCCGAAAGTTTCAGGATAATTTCTGGTGCATTGGAACTGGATGTGGGTGATAAAACATACATCCTTCGAACAGGTGATGAAATGACCATACCAGCGGATGAGATCCATTATTTCCATAATATCTGGAGCGAGGAATGTATGGTTCAGGTAAGGGTGGAAATGGGAAATAAAAATTTTGAAAAGGCTTTATTGCTGTTGTCTTCCCTGCATGCTTCTGGCTGGATCGCCAAAGATGGAAGCCCGAGACGATTCAAGGATTTGGCCTTGTTTGTTTATTTGAATAATTCTTTCAGTATTGGGGTAAGGTCTTGGTTCGAGCCTTTCCTGTGGTATGTTGCTAAGCGAGCTATCGCGAAGGGGTATTTGGAGGAACAGTTGAAAGCTCATGATGATGTTGTTTAATAATTTCAATGGATTTGGTTGGGGATTTGATTTCATTATGCGGTAATTTTTCCGTATTTTTGTAGCCGAATTAATTAAGGTGATTCCCGAAAATCAAGGTACTTGTAGACCTTGATCGGAATCATGATTTATGAACAAACACCAATCATGTTGTAAATGATTAATATTACACTACCTGACGGCTCCGTACGTCAGTATGAAAAAGGCACTACGGCCATGCAGGTTGCATTGTCAATCTCCGAAGGATTAGCAAGAAATGTATTGGCTGCCGAAGTAAATGGCGAGGTATGGGATGCCTCTAGACCTATCGAATCCGATTCCTCCATTAAGTTATTGACTTGGAATGATGATAAAGGGAAAAACACCTTTTGGCATTCCTCCGCACACTTATTGGCAGAAGCATTGGAAGCATTGTACCCAGGTATTAAATTCGGTATTGGTCCTGCCATCGAAACTGGATTCTACTATGATGTAGATTTCGGTGATCGTGAGTTTTCATCTGATGATTTCAAACAGATCGAAGACAAAATGGTTGAATTAGCTAAACAAAAGGAAACTTTTGAGCGTAAAGCGGTTTCTAAAGCTGATGCATTGGCTTATTTCACCGAAAAAGGAGATGAATATAAACTGGACCTGATCAAAGATCTTGAGGATGGTAAGATCACCTTCTATACGCAAGGTAATTTCACTGACCTATGTCGTGGTCCACATATTCCACATACTGGAGTGATCAAAGCCGTTAAATTGACCAATGTAGCTGGAGCTTATTGGCGCGGTGATGAAACCCGTAAGCAGTTGACACGTATCTATGGGGTGACTTTCCCTAAAGCTTCTGAATTGACAGAATACCTGAAATTCATCGAAGAAGCAAAGAAACGTGATCACCGTAAATTGGGAAGAGAATTGGAATTGTTCGCTTTCTCTGAAAAAGTAGGGATGGGTTTGCCTTTGTGGTTACCTAAAGGAACTGCTTTGAGACAGAAATTGCAGGACTTCCTACAGAAAGCACAGATTGCTG
Source organism: Sphingobacterium tenebrionis (assembly GCF_037126265.1). Taxonomy (NCBI): domain Bacteria; kingdom Pseudomonadati; phylum Bacteroidota; class Sphingobacteriia; order Sphingobacteriales; family Sphingobacteriaceae; genus Sphingobacterium; species Sphingobacterium tenebrionis. Next base: position 34,625 of record NZ_JAYLLN010000026.1, on the reverse strand, counting down.
CTGGATATGAGCCGGTGATCACCCCTCATATCGGGCATAAGCAATTGTATATAACTTCTGGACACTACGAAAAGTACGGTGCGGATTCTTTCCAACCGATCAATACTCCGGTTGATGGCGAAGAGTTCTTGTTAAAACCGATGAACTGTCCGCATCATTGTGAGATATACAAAACGAAACCTCGTTCTTATAAAGAATTACCGGTTCGTTTTGCAGAGTTTGGAACGGTTTATCGTTATGAACAGTCGGGAGAATTGCACGGTTTGACTCGTGTAAGAGGGTTTACACAGGATGATGCCCACTTATTCTGCCGCCCTGATCAGGTAAAAGAGGAGTTCAAAAAAGTAATCGACCTAGTGCTTTACGTTTTTGGAGCTTTAGGTTTCGACAATTTTACCGCTCAGATTTCTTTGCGTGATCCGGAGAACAAGGCGAAATACATCGGTTCGGATGAGAACTGGGCTTTAGCAGAAGCAGCGATCATCGAATCGGCAGCTGAAAAAGGCTTACCGACTGTTGTTGAATTGGGTGAAGCGGCTTTTTATGGTCCAAAATTAGACTTCATGGTGAAGGATGCTTTGGGACGTAAATGGCAATTAGGGACCATCCAAGTGGATTATAACCTTCCAGAGCGTTTTGAACTGGAATATACAGGAAGTGATAATCAAAAGCATAGACCGGTGATGATACACCGTGCACCATTCGGTTCCTTGGAACGTTTTGTTGCCGTATTGATCGAGCATTGCGGTGGACAATTTCCGTTATGGCTTGCGCCTGAGCAGTTTATCGTCTTGCCAGTGTCAGAAAAATATGAAGAATATGCGCAAAAACTTTTGGAATCACTAAATAATTCCGATATTCGCGGTCTGATTGACTTACGTGACGAGAAAGTAGGACGGAAAATCCGTGATGCAGAGGTGAAGAAAATACCTTATATGCTGATCGTAGGGGAGAAGGAAGTCGAAAGTGGAGCAATCTCGGTTCGTAAACATGGTGGTACCGACTTAGGGTCGATGACATCAGAAGAATTTAAAGATTTATTAATAAAAGAAATTACTGTTTAATTTAATTAAGGAAACATTTGGCAAAAAGTAACAATTTCGGCAATAGAGGCCCAATTAGAAAGAAGGAACCTGAGCACCGTATCAACGAGCATATCCGAGTTCCAGAAGTGCGTTTAGTAGGTGATAATGTAGAACAAGGAGTTTTCCCTACGCGACAAGCTTTAGCGCTCGCTGATGAATTGGAATTGGATTTGGTGGAAATTTCTCCAAACGCTACGCCTCCTGTTTGTAAGATTATCGATTACAGTAAATTCGTATACGAACAAAAGAAAAAGCAAAAAGAAATCAAGGCTAATGCTAAGCAAACCGTGATCAAGGAGATCCGTTTCGGACCTAACACGAGTGAGCACGACTTTGAATTTAAGTTGAAGCATGCCATGCGTTTCTTGGAAAGTGGTGAGAAGGTTCGGGCCTATGTACACTTTAAAGGCCGTGCGATCGTATTTAAGGAACAAGGTGAAATCTTGTTGCTACGTTTCGCTCAAGCTTTGGAAGAATACGGAAAAGTGGAATTGCTGCCTAAATTGGAAGGTAAGCGTATGTTCCTGACCCTGGCTCCGAAAGCCGCCGCTAAGAAATAACAAAGTATCTAACAGATTGATATAAAATTTATAGTATTATGCCAAAAATTAAAACCAATTCCAGCGCGAAAAAACGTTTCAAATTGACTGGAACCGGTAAAATTGCAAGAAAAAACGCTTACAAAAGCCACATCTTGACTAAAAAAACAACCAAACAGAAACGTAACTTAACTACAACTAGTTATGTATCTGATGGTGATACAGGCAACGTAAAACGTATGCTTGGTATCGGTAAATAAGTTTTATACAATTTTTTTTAAATAACAATATTTTTAACCGGGTATCGGGTAGTAAGTTTACTGAAACACGTAACACCTTATACCAAACTAAAATTTAATCATTATGCCACGTTCGGTTAACGCAGTTGCTTCTAGAAGAAGACGTAAAAGAATCCTAAAATTAGCTAAAGGCTATTACGGATCTCGTAGCAAAGTTTATACTATTGCTAAAAATACAGTAGAAAAAGGTTTACAGTACGCTTACCGCGACCGTAAAACCAAAAAACGCGAGTTTAGAGCTTTATGGATCCAACGTATTAACGCTGGAGCTCGTCAACACGGAATTTCTTATTCTCAGTTGATCGGTAAATTAAACGCTAAAAATGTAGGTTTGAACCGTAAGGTTTTAGCTGACTTAGCTTTAAATAACCCAGAGGCTTTCAAAGCAGTTATAGACGCAGTAAAATAAAGATTTTTAAACCGCTGTCAATTTGTTAGGTATTTGAAAAGCCACCCGTTAGGGTGGCTTTTTTAGTATTAAGTAGTTAGACCTGTGGTTTGATAACCTTGTTGGATTAGGATATGATAGACTTGTTGGATAAGATAACCTTAATAGATTTGTATATTACATCCTTATTGGGGTTAAGAATTGATTGATGTTTAAAAAGGTTTTAATTTATATTAGGTATTAAAATTGATTCTTGGAAATGGAATTATTTAATGCATTTTAATTATTAAATTTTCAAAGAATTATAAAGATGCTATTTATTCATAAAATGGTAACACTAAATTATTTTCTTTTAAAGCACTTGTAAAACAAAAAAAAGATTTTTAAACATGATTATGTTCAAAATCTTTTTTTAAAAAGTTAAAGAAGTAGGGTAGGTATTAGGCGATAATGATTTTTATGCCTAGGTCTTCAATAGTTTTAACAGTGCTTTGTGATACCTTGCTGTCGGTGATGATGTAATCCACATCGACGAGTTCACAGATTTTGCCGAGTCCGCGTTTTCCGAACTTGCTGCTATCTGCCAGGATAGCGACTTTCTGTGCGGTGTTCAACATTTTTTGGTTAAGTGTTGCTTCTGGAAGGTTGCTGATGGAAATCCCGAAATCCAGATCGATGCCGTCGGCTCCTAAGAACAGGATGCCACAGCTGATCTCATCAAGGATTCGCATGGCGTATTGCCCAGCGACTGAGGAAGAGTTCGGGCGGATCAAGCCACCAAGTTGTAGCACCTCTATGTTTGGTTTGTTGCTGAGTTCCAAACTTACCTTAAGTGCTGGTGTTATGACAGTTAAACCGTGCGTCACTTCCAGATTTTTAGCCAATGCAAAAACAGTCGTGCCAGATCCAATCATTATGGAATCGTTGTTTTTGATCAATTTTAAAGCTTCCTGAGCAATTCTTTGCTTCTCCTCATCGTTAATAGTTTCCTTTACGAGGATGGGCCGGTCTATGGCGTATGGGTTGCTGTTTGATGCGCCGCCCTTTATCCTGAACAACAGGTTTTTGTCCTCAAGTACCTTCAAGTCCTTGCGGATCGTGACGCTGGAAACCTTCATGGTTTCGCATAACCAATCGATACTGATCTTTCCTTTGTCTTTTAGTGTCTTGAGGATGAATTCGTGTCTGTCCGTTATATTCATCATAATTCATTTATAAGTTAACTTATGACAAATATAGCCACCTTTTAGCAAGTAATGAATTCTTTTTTTTTATTTAAAAATCTTTTTTTCTATTATTTTCCATACATTTGATTAGGCATTAGCAAATATTATAACCTAATCTTAAATATGTCCAAGTTTACTTTGCCCATCCCCGCTGAAAAGAGGCGTTGGTTCATCATTTTTGTGATTTTCCTAGCCATCGTTTTCAACTATTACGATAGACAGATCGTTTCCATATTAAAACCGATGTTGAAGGAGGAGTTCTCGCTAGGTGATGATGGGTATGCTATGGTGCTGAATGTATTCACCATATTTTATGCGTTGATGTATCCTGTTTCGGGTTGGTTGGTCGATAAGTTTGGAGAAACAAAGGTGATGCTATGGGGTATTTTGGGTTGGTCGACAGCCTGCCTGGGGGGAGGACTTTCCAGAACATTTGGTTCTTTTCTATTTTTCAGGGGGATGTTAGGTGCTTCGGAGCCTACCAATTTCCCTGCCCAATTGAAAGTAGTCACGGTTTGGTTCTCCGGAAAGTTAAGGGCAACCGCCAATAGCCTTTGTGTTGCAGGAAGCAGTATTGGGGCGATAATCGCGCCGCCGTTGGTAGCTTGGCTCGCGATGCAGTATGATTTCCATACGGTTTTCATTGTTGCAGGTATCGTAGGATTAATCATTGCGCTTCTTTGGTTTCTGATCTATACCGAACCGCCGGCTGTAATAAAGCAGGAAGCGGTAGGTCAGGATGCGGCTAAAGGAAATGAGATCGGATTTACATGGGGGCAGCTCTGGAAAACAAAATCCTTATATGGCATCTTATTGATTCGCTTTGTGAGCGATCCGGTCTGGTATTTTTGTCTCTTCTGGCTACCTGGATATTTACAGGAGGAGAGCGGATTGACATTGGCTCAGATCGGTATGTTCGGTTGGATTCCTTTCCTAGTGGCAGATCTCGGAGCGATAGCCACTTCAGCCTGGTCAGATAAAATGGTTAGAAATGGAAAAGAACCGTTGCTTGCCAGGAAGATCATGTTGAGTACGATTGCCGTTCTTGCCCCCTTATGTTGTTTAACGACCTATGTCAATAGCCCCTACCTAACGATAGCTATTTTTGCTTTGGTGGCTGTTGCCTGTCTGAGTTGGCTGTTCACTATCTCCGTAGTAATTGCAGAGGCTTTTCCTGTAAAGAATGTGGCTTCGGTATTAGGAATAGCTGGAGGTTTTGGGGCTTTAGGCGCGGTTCTGTTCAATTATTTTGTCGGGCAGATGATGGGGTCCTTGGGTGCTGGAACCATCTTTATCGCCATGGCGTTTATGCATCCCGTGGCTGTATTGATATTATGGACCATGGTCCGTAAAGAAAAACCTTCCGATAATGCTCATAAAGCACAAGGCTTCCAGGTGAATTAACCAAGACTACGGCATTATTGATAAGAAATCCAGATAAATTAAGATTGAAAAAATAAGACTTATATAGTTAGCAGATATGAAAGATGTTAAGACCATTTTGGAGCCTGCAAGGGAAACTCCAGTTCGTATGGAAGTGGATGTACTCGTTGTAGGCGGAGGACCAGCAGGAATTATTGCAGCACAAGCGGCTGCATCCGAAGGATTGAAAGTCGCATTGATCGATAACCGCAGTTTTGTAGGGGGGAATATGACCATTGGTTTACCTATTTTGGGTTTTTTAGGCCAAAAGGGAAACCAGATCATTAAGGGATTGCCACAAAAATTCATTGATCGTCTGAAAGAAGTCGATGCGGCATCGGAACACAGACCATGCCCGCTGCACATGAGTTTGACTTTGGTCGAACCCGAAGCCGTTAAAAATATCGGTCTAAAAGTATTGGAAGAATCGGGTGTATAAGTACTTTTATATGTTTTCTCTTCTGGAGTGGTGATGGATGGTGACGAGCTAAAAGGGGTGATCATCGAAAGCAAATCAGGTAGGGAAGTGATCCTTGCCAAGACGGTGATTGATTGTACTGGAGATGCGGATGTCGCCTACAAAGCGGGGGTAGCATGTGAGCAAGGGAATGATGTTGGCGGCGCGCAGCCACCGACCTTGATGTTCTGCATGGCCAATGTGGATACCGATAAATTAAGGATGTCCATTGCGGAGGAGCCTCGAACTTACTTAACCGATTTTATTCCTGCGGAATATTTCGGACAGAATCATCAGTTTATTGTGGTTGGATTGCGCAGTGTGATGGAGAAAGCAAGGGCGGCGGGATATGAATTGCCGGTTGAGCGGACAATTCTGATCACGGGCCTTCGAGAAGGCGAGGTGTGGGTAAATATGTCGCGAATCAATGGAGTAGATGGAACCAACCCAGAAAGCTTGACCTTCGGCGAAATCGAAGGCCGTAAGCAAGTGGAGGAAATCCAACGATACCTGAAAGAATATGTTCCGGGATTTGAAGACTCCCATTTTACCAAAATGGCACCTTTCCTGGGAATCCGAGAGACCCGTCGAATCGTTGGGAATTATGTGATGACCGCGGATGATATCTTAGAATGCCGAAGATTTGATGATGCAGTGGCCGTGGCTAGTTATCCATTGGATATCCATCATCCAGAGGGTGGGGGATGTACTTTGACCTGGTGTGGCGATAGCTATGATATCCCTTATCGCAGTTTGGTGCCTACAAAGGTGAAGAATCTTTTGGTAGCAGGGCGTTCCATTTCCACCACGCATGAAGCCATGTCGGCGATTCGGGTGATGGCGCCTTGTATGGCCATGGGCGAGGCGGCAGGAAGAGCCGCAAAACAAGCGGTGAGGAAAGGTGTAACACCTGCTGATGTGAATGTCGATGAATTGAGAGCAGAATTGATACAATCAGGAGCTTATCTGGGTGAAAGTGTAGGAATAGATGTAACTTTACTCAAGTAAGGCTACGAAGATTAATACTGTAAGGTTTCTAAATTTTACTCCAATAAGGTTTCAAAGAATTATAAAAATGGCTCCATTACCCAAATCCAATCGAAGGGAATTTCTGATCAAAGCAGGGCTATTCGCCAGCATCCCTTTTCTGCATCGTTTTGATGTGGAAGCAGCTGAGCATATCCTTCAAACCTCCGAAGCAGGGAAAAACTCCCTGAAAGTGCTTACTTGTAACATCCGGGTGGATCTACCGGAAGATGCTGAAAAAGGATTGGGTTGGAAGGATCGGAGACTCTCTTGTTTGCATGTTATAAAGAAACAGCAGGCAGATCTGATCGGTTTTCAAGAGGTCTTAAGAGGACAGTTTTTAGACCTCAAAGAATCGCTTCCTGATTACTTTGCTTTCGGTTTTGATGGCCCGGAAATGGATAAGTTCAAAGAAGGGTATCATGGGATTGCCAAGAACCCTATCTTTTTCTCTAAAAAGAGGTTTGAACTATTAACTGCTGGAGGATATTGGCTGTCCGAAACTCCACTGCAAGCAGGTAGTTTATCCTGGGGATCTGCTCGCGCGCGGAATGCTTCCTGGGTGAGGTTGCTGGATAAGAAAACTAACAAGGAGATCCGATTGATCAATCTTCATTTGGATCATGTTAGTAATGAAGCAAAGGAAAAACAGATGGATGTGGTTTTGAGGGAGGCGGCACAATATCAAGAAGATTTTGTACAAATCCTTACTGGTGATTTTAATGTTGGGATGGATTCGAAAGTGTATGAAAATGTATTGGGGGCGGGATGGGAAGATTGCTTCGTTCCTCGCAATGACGGTCAATCTCGCAAAGGCAGTAATTCTTCCCATGACGGGCAATCTCGCAATGACGGGCAAACTAACAACGACGGTAATTCTTCCGATGACGGGCAAATTTCCAATAATGGGCAATCTCGCAAGTATGGCCAATATGGCCATGACGGGCAAAGGATAGAAGGAACTACCAATGGATTTAAACCCATAAACGATCCTCGACAGGCCAAAGCCAAAAAAATCGACTTCATTTTTATAAAAGGACCGGTTAAAGCGAGCAGCTCCCAAATCATCAAAGATAAATTAGGGGAAGTATATGCAAGCGACCATTATTTCGTCAATGCCGTTGTGAACTATTCCTAGATTAATATTTGCAATGATTCCGAGGAAAATTTGAAATATGAAAAATGAAAAAATTTCAAAATGGAAAATGGAATTTGCAAAATTTAAAAATGGAAAACATACCCTTAACTCCAAAACTTACCCTTACTCCAAAACTTAATCTAAACAACCCCAAAAAAAGAACAGCTAAAAACTGTTCTTTTTTTAACATAAAATACTTTAAAAATCTTTTTTTATATTAATTTTTATTTATTTTAGTATAACCAATTCCTATAATCTAAACAAAAAACTCAAATGGGAAAAGACAATTTATCCAATAAGCTTGGAATACCTGGGAACTTAACTTGGGGATATCTAGGTATTTTAATCTTTATGATGGGCGATGGGGTCGAACAGGGCTGGCTAAGTCCCTACCTGATCGAGCATGGCATGTCGATGGAACAATCAGCGAGCCTATTTACGGTATATGGTATTACCATTGCCATTTCCTCTTGGTTTTCCGGCGTACTGGCCGAAAGTTATGGGCCTAGAAAATCCATGGTCATGGGGCTATTGCTGTATATCATCGGTACCATCGGTTTTATTTCCATGGGTATGGCGAAACTGGACTATTCCTCCATGTTGCTGTTTTATGCGATTAGAGGTTTTGGCTATCCCTTATTTGCCTATTCCTTCATGGTCTGGATCAATTATCGAACCCCACAAAAAATGCTGGGAAGGGCCGTAGGATGGTTCTGGTTTGTTTTTACCGGCGGCTTGAACGTCCTAGGGGCTTATTACTCCAGCTGGGCATTGGAGCGCTTTGGCTACGAAAATACCCTTTGGAGTTCCATTTTCTGGGTATTGGTAGGGGCATTTTTCGCCCTCGTACTAAACCGCGATAAATTTGAAACCAAAGCTTCCAAAGAATCCAAGGTCAAAGAACTGGTCAATGGCCTAACCATTGTGAAAAAAGAACCTAAGGTATTGATCGGGGGCATCGTACGGGTCATCAATACCACCGCCCAATTCGCATTTCCAGTTTTTCTTCCGCTCTATATGGCGGAACATGGTTTTGATACCAAGGAATGGCTACAGATCTGGGGCACCATATTCACCAGTAACATTGCTTTTAACCTAATTTTTGGATTTGTAGGCGACCGTTTGGGCTGGCAAAACACCATCATGTGGTTTGGCGGAATCGGCTGTGCCATCAGTACAGTGCTGTTCTACTATTCGCCAGTTTGGTTCGATGGAAGTTATTGGGCCGTAATGGCTGCAGGTATTGCCTGGGGAGCCTTATTGGCAGGCTATGTGCCACTTTCCGCACTAGTGCCTTCCTTGGTCAAAGAGGATAAAGGCGCCGCCATGGCAATCCTAAACCTAGGAGCAGGACTGCCGGTATTTGTCGGTCCGGCCATCGTTGGGCTCCTGATCGGATCGATTGGATCCGAAGGCGTCATCTGGGTATTGGCAGGTCTCTATGTCATTTCAGCCATATTGACCAAGTTCATCAATATCCCGAAAGAAGAAATCTCCCCTTTAGGAGAAAATAGCAGTTTAAAAGAAAATAGTATTCAAGCATAATTATGAAAGTATTACTTACAGCACCTTACGAGAACGAAAAGGCATTGAATGAGTTGAAAGGTCTTTTTGATGAAGTTATCTATCGATCTTGGAAACCACACGGACGTGCCTATAACCCATCAGAATTAAGTGAATTATTAAAGGAAACAGGTGCTGAAGCATTAATTTCAGAGCACGATGAAATTACAGAGCAAGTATTGCGTGCGCATCCAGATCTCAAATTCGTAGGGATCTGCAGAGGCACACCATCGAATATCAACCTAGCCGTAGCTACCGAATTGGGCATTCCAGTGTTCAACACACCTGCCAGGAATGCCCAGGCGGTGGCAGAAATGTTCATCGCCAATGTGATTACCTTAATGCGCAATACCCTGCCGGCGATCAGCTGGTTAGAAGGCAAGCATTGGGGCGAGGGCGCCCATACGTCCTATTTGGAATTTAAGGGAAATGAACTGGCCGGAAAAAAGGTCGGTATGGTGGGCTTTGGAGCAGTAGGGCAACATATTGCCCGTATGCTACAAAATTTCCCTTCAGAAATCTATTATTACGATCCCTACTATACCGATGAAAACAAAGATTACAAAAAGGTGGAACTCCAAGAATTATTCGCCATATGCGATGTTGTTGGTATCCACCTTCCGGTAACACCTGAAACAGAAGGGTTGATCGATAAAAAATACCTGGATCTCCTCAAGGAAGATGCTATTTTTGTGAATACCGCTCGCGCAGTTGTGGTCAATAAAGAGGATTTATTGCATACTATTGAGAACGGTAAGATTAGAGGTGCTGTACTGGATGTGTTCTACCATGAACCACCAGATGAAACAGATTATAAAATGATATTGAACAAACGAGTGCTGGCCACGCCACATATCGCCGGGGCAACCCACGAAGTGGAAGACCACCATGCCTTCATCATGAACAATAATCTCCGTGAATTTTTCCGTAAAGGAAATACAGGCATTAAACAATTGGTGAACAAAAACGTATTGGAGAGAATTTCAATTGGCTAAACATGGCAAATAAAGAAGGTTATTTAATTGTTGATATCGGTACAGGAAATGCTAGGGTTGCTGTTGCAGGAACAGACGGCGAATTATGGAGCATCAAACGCGAAAATGTACATTACGAAACAGATGCGAACTATGAAGAGTCCATCTATTTCAATCCAGAGGAACTTTGGGGCCAAATTCTAAAATTGGCCAAGGAAGCCTTAGCAGAGGCTCCAGAAGTGACTATAAAAGCCATTACCGCCACCAGCCAACGCGAAGGCATCGTGATCATCGATCCATCGGGTAAATCCCTTTTGGGCATGCCAAATATTGACCACCGCGGAAGGAAATGGGAAAAAGACCTGTTGGAAAAAGACCTGGTCTATAACCTTTCCGGAAGATACCCAACCTCGCTCTTCTCCGCTTTTAAACTGGTGGGTGTGCGAGAGGTGTATCCCGAGATGTATGCACAGATCGAAAAGTTCATGAGCATCAGCGATTGGATCCAATATCAATTTTCAGGAGTTCCTTGTTACGAGCATTCCCAGGCATCGGAAACCCTGTTGTATGATGTGGAGCATAAACAATGGTCTGCACCATTAGCTGAACTGTTTAATATCCCTACTTCTATTTTTCCGCCTTTATATCAAGCAACTGATATATTAGGGAGTATAAAACCGGAAATAGCCAATGAACTAGGCATTAATCCGGAGGCGAAGATTGTTGTAGGTGGTGGAGATACCCAATTGGCTATCCGAAGCATGGAACCATCGGCAAACGATGTGGTCATTGTTTCCGGTACGACCACACCGATCATCAAGATTGTCGGACAATATGAAAAGGATGAGGATCAACGTACTTGGACAAGCCGGCATATCGATGAAAACAACTTTATCCTGGAAGCCAACGCAGGGGTTACAGGATTAAACTACCAACGACTCAAAGAGATTTTCTATCCAAACGAGGGCTATGAGGTAATCGAAAAGGAATTAGAAGATGCTACCTATTCGCAATGTGTGGCTTCTTTAGGTTCGCTTATTGCCGATGAGGATGAGCCGCTGACCAAAGGGGGCTTCATATTCAATGCGCCGGTATCCCATCAATTGACCCGTGGAAGTTTTGTCTTTGCGATCCTTTGGGATATTGCCTGCAGTATTTATGAGAACTATAAATTTTTGGATGCGGTCTCGCCGCATACCGAATCCTATATCTGGGCATGTGGCGGTGGAGTGGAAAGCCGCAAATTGCGACAGTTCATTGCCAACCTGTTCGGGAAAAGCATCAAAATCCGCGATACCTTCCGCCAAGCTTCGGTCTTGGGTGGAGTATTTGTGTGTAATGATGCCCTAGGTGTCGCAAATAAAACCCCAGAACTATTGGAAGAGGTCTTTCCGAAAGACCACGAGGAGTTTGAAAAGTTATACCAGGAATGGAAGAACGCTAGAAAAACCTTTAAACAAGTAGCACATTAATGGATAACTATTTCATAGGTGTTGATGTGGGAACCCAGGGGGCGAGAGTTGTCCTGGTCGATCAAAAGGGGAACCTCCTAGCATCGGATTCCAGGAAGTTTGCCCTCGATGATCGTTTTAGGGAAGAGCAATCTCCAGCAATCTGGTGGAAGGACGTGGAGGAAATGTTGGAAAACCTTTTCCATCAGTTACCTGCTACAATCCAGAAAGAGCATATCAGGGCAATTTCTGTTACTTCTACTTCTGGAACCGTTATCCCTTTAGATAAAAATAACCAACCTATCCACGAAGCGATCATGTACAGTGACCCTCGATCGGAAGAGCAGGGGAAACGCTGTCGCGAAATAGCCTTGCGTCATGTTAAGGATGGTTATACAGGTTTTAATGCATCCAGCGGCATTAGTAAGATGTTGTGGTTCATAGAAACCTATCCCGACAAAGCACAGCAATTGGCTACTTGGATACATGCCTCTGATTTTATGGTCGGTAAATTATCCGGAAATTACCATACTACAGATTATACCAATGTATTAAAATCAGGTTATGATCTCGATAAATTAACCTGGCCAGCCTATATCTCAGAAGAAATAGGTATTAAAAAAGCCTGGTTACAACAGGTGGTTCCATCAGGTACCGTTGTAGGAAAATTGGATGCCGAGCTGGCTTCAACTTGGGGGATTCCCCCCATCGATGTGGTGGTCGGCATGACCGATGGCTGTGCTACGCAGATGGCTTCTGGAGCTGTGAAACCTGGCGATTGGAACACCACCATCGGAACCACCTTGGTCATCAAAGGTGTGACGAAAAACAAGGTAGTCGACCCATTGGGAAGACTATACAGCCATCGCCATCCCGAAGGTTATTGGATGCCAGGGGGAGCCAGCAATACCGGAGCAGATTGGATTTCCTTGGATTTCCAGGAGGATCTTCAAAAGCTCACCGCAGCGGCAGAGAAGCTTATCCCTACAGGCGAATTAGCCTGGCCCTTGAAACAGATTGGCGAACGCTATCCCATTATGGCTCCGCAGGCTAAAGGCTTCGAACCTCAAACTACAGATCGGACAACCTTATTTGCTGCGAATCTGGAAGGGGTAGCCTTTATAGAGCGTTTGGCCTATGAGATCATCGAAGAATTATCTGGCGAGAAAATAGCGGCCATTTATTCGGCCGGTGGAGGAGCAAATTCCGATCTATGGCTAAAAATAAGGGCCTCGGTCATGAATGTACCAACTTATAAATGTAAGGAGGCAAGTGGTGCTTTTGGAGCCGCTATTATGGCTGCATCCTATACCTATTACCAGTCCTTGCAGGAAGCCGCAGCCGAAATGGCTTCCATAGAAAAGAAAGTCACGCCCGATCCGATACTCCATCAGGAATATGAGAAACAATACAACGCCTTTAAACAAAAACTAAAAGATCTAAATTATATTTCATGATAACAATCTGTTTATTGCGACATGGTGAAACAGCCTATAATGCAGATGGAAATAAATACTGTGGTAGAACAGATATCCCTTTAACCGAAAAGGGAATGGCACAGGCCAATAGAATGAAAGCATTATTGAAGGATTATTCCTTTGATCAGGTTTTCTCTTCACCCTTGATCAGGGCAAGAACAACGGCAGAAATCGCAGCCGGAAATAAGGATTTGGTCCAGACTGATGATCGACTGATCGAGGTGGATTTTGGACAGTGGGAGGGAAAAAGTTCAGAAGAGTTTAGAACGGAAGATCCGGATTCATGGAATAATTGGTTATCCGATCCTGCGGCTTTCCGAGCAGGGAATACAGGTGAAAATGCAAGTCAGGTGTTGGAGCGTCTGAACGGTTTTTACCAGGAGCTTATGGATAAATACGATGGACAAACCATCTTGGTTGTAGGGCATAACGGTGTCAATCGTTTATTCATGGCGAGCCAATTGGAAATGCCATTAAGGAACTATAGAAAGATCGTACAGGAAAACTCTGCATTGACTTTGATAACATTAGATAAACATTCTGGCTTTAATTTATTAAAATTGAATGCCTAATTTCGAAACAATCTTATTATCCATGAAAAAATACGTTTCCCTTGCCATGCTTTTCTTGTTGATGATGCCATTTTTTGTGCAGGCCCAACAGAAATCCAATTATCTTAATTTTCCTACCGTTCAGGATATGTATGCTTATTTCCGATATGTACCTGGGAAAAAGATCATCTCAGGCCATCGAGGCACCATGGAGCAGGGATTGCCCGAAAATTCCATTCCCGCTATGGCGGCCGTTTTGAAGCATACCCCGGCTATTTTTGAGGTGGATCCACGCTTGAGCAAGGATGGAATTCCGGTGATGGTTCATGATGCTACACTGGATAGAACAACGACGGGAACCGGGAAAGTCGCCGATTATACTTATAAAGAACTGAAGAGATTAAGGTTAAAGGATAAACAGGGAAACAAGACAAAACATAAAATCAATACCTTGGAAGAAATGATCCTTTGGGCAAAGGGCAAAACCATACTCAATTTGGATAAAAAGGATCTTCCCATGGAGATGACTGCTGAAATTATCCGCAAGCACAATGCGTATGCATGGGTCTGGGTGACGGTTCATAACGTGGAGCAGGCGAAGTTTTACTTGGACAAAAATCCTCAACAATATTTATCCATGCACATCAAAACCGCTAAGGACCTGGACACATTTAAGGCTTCGGGATTGCCCTACGACCGCATGATTGTATACATTGGTCCTGAAATCAAGGAATCCAACCAAGCGATGTACGACTTCTTTAAAGAAAAAGGCGTGCTATGCATGATTTCCACGGCGCCAACTTACGACAAATTGGAAAGCAAAGCGGAAAGAGCAGCGAAATATAGAGCCGTTTTTGCGGATGGAGCCACCGTCCTGGAGTCCGATCTTCCGATCGAGGTGAGCCAAGCCATCCGGTAATTTTATTTCCTACGATTTAAGATAAATTAATCAGTATATTCGTATACTGATTATTACAGATGAGACTACCAATTATTATCGCAATCTGCGCAGCTTGGCTGTGCAGCTATGTTACTGCATTTGCACAGACTCCGAAAATCCAAAAGGCTAATACCCCAAATTGGTTATTGCCCTCTAGCATTAAACCCCAAGTTGTAGATCTCGACGATATCAGTTTGGGTTATTATTATGAATCGACGATAGATCAGGTCCACCTAGGACAACAAACTTCCTATTATAAGGAAGTAAAAGTAATCACCGATGATTCGGGGATTGAATATGCCGGACAAGTGAATGTAAATTTTGATCCAACCTACCAACGGTTGGTTTTTCATGAAGTTCAGATCTTGAGGGGTAACCAGGTATTAGACCGTTTGGATATTTCCCGGTTTCGGGTCCTGGCTACCGAGACCGATTTAAGTCGATTTCTTTACAACGGTACCTATACAGCCCATCTTATTCTCGATGATTTAAGAAAGGGGGATAAGATCCAAATCGCTTATTCCTTGGTCGGATTTAACCCCGTCTTTGGCGGTAAATATTCTGGCGAATATTATTTTACCTCCGGGGAGCCGATGGGTAAGGCACAGGTGGTGTATATTGTGCCTGATTCCCGAAAACTTAATATCCGCCGGTTGAATGATGTTCCGGTAGAGAAAACTAAAAAGCAGGGCGGTCTCACCTATATCTATTGGGATTTTCACCCGAGTGTTTCCGATGAATATATCCCAACGACACCAAGTTGGTTTAGCCAATCGGGTAAATTGGAAGTCTCCGAATTTTCCACTTGGCAAGAAGTATCGGATTGGGCCACGAAGGTCAATCCGATTCCAGCAATCAAAGCAGGATCACCCATTGCTAAATTTGTGGATGAACAATGGGCGAAAGCCAAAGGGAATAAAGAAACCTTTTTGGAGTACTGTTTAAATTTTGTGCAGGATGAAGTCAGGTATATGGGTATCGAAATGGGGGAGCATTCCCACCTTGCCCATGCTCCAGAAAAAGTATTTAATCAGCGGTATGGCGATTGTAAGGATAAATCCCTGTTGCTGGCGGCCATGTTGAAATATAAAAACATCAAGTCTTCCCTTGTTTTAGCGAATACCTACCAGGATAAAGAATTGAACAAGCGCTTACCTAGTCCATACGCTTTCAACCATATGGTCATTCGCGTGGATATGGAGGGGCATAATAAATTCTTGGACCCCACCATTAGCCATCAAGGATCTTTGCCTTTAGATCGCTTCTTTCCTTATTATGGCGAAGTGTTAGTGCTTAATAAGGGGAACAAATTAATGGAAGTTCCAAAACCAAACGGCCAAGAGATGATAGTGGAGGATATCATCCATATGATATCGGGTGATAAGGTTCGTCTGGATGTAAAGACAATCTATAAAGGTAGTCAGGCGGATGAGATGCGGGCTAACCTCAAACAATCTTCTAAAAATCAATTACAGAAGGATTATGAAAACTATTATGAGGAATTATATCAGGATGTAAAACGGATTAAGCCTTTAGCCATCCAGGATGATAGGAAGAAAAATGAGATCATTGTGATGGAAAGTTACGAGATCGATGATTTCTTTATCCAGGAAGAAGGTAGTCAACGGAAAATGGTGCCTGCCTATGCCAAGACAATTTATGATCGTTTGCCCCAGGTAGAAAATAAGGTGAAGGCTCCAATCGCTGTCCCTTTTCCGATTAAAATTTCCCATACGGTGAAGATCATCAACAAGGATAATAAACCATTAAGTTATTTTCAGGAAAAAATAAATGGATCCAGCGATTATTATCAGTTGGATCATGAGGTGTATACCCAAGAAGATACCTTAGTTTCTACCAATATAATGGAATTCTATGATAGCTTTCTTCCAGCAGAAGAAGCATTGATCTACGCAAAGGATTATGAAAAAAGCAATACACCGCTTTGGTATAGCTTCTATTTAAACGACGATGGAAGTCTTTATGTGAATACTGTTTTGGAAGGTATAAATGTTAATTTTTGGGCGTTTGCATATTTTTTCCTGATCATTCTGCTAACGATAAGTTTTATCTACATAAAATACAATAAATCGAAACCTTTCCTTCGGAACAACGATCCTTCATTGCCGATCTATACGGGTATTGGGGGGTGGATGATCGTTGTTCTGATCGGGGTCATCCTTGCTCCGTTACTCTCCCTATCTAATCTTTTTTCGCACGATTCCGTTCTTATGGAAAAATCCTGGGCAGCAATCGAATTTCAACCAAAGGCTGATCAATTACCTTTATGGTTATTTCAAGGTTTTTCATTAACTTTTTCAGCAATAGCCCTTACCTTCACTGTCTATCTTGTTATTATCTTTTTCCAGAGACGGGATATATTTCCACAGACATTTATAATTTTTAGAATTTCCATGTTGGTGTTTATCATTATTCACCTTTTCTTTTTGTATAAATTCAAACTTGGTGCTCCAACCTATATTCCTAAATTCATTGGAGACATGATTGGGACCTTGCTTATCGTGGCATACATCTATTTTTCCAATAGATCAAGAGGTACATTTGTTGTACCTTATCTAAAAAAAGAGAGCAAGTTTTAAAGCTTGCTCTCTTTTTTTATTTTTCTTTTTACCGTAGTCGGTTTTGCTAATTGTTTGGCTTCGTATTGCCTTTCCAGATATTTGATGATCTCCGCAGCGATATCCTTTCCGGTAGCATTTTCAATACCTTCCAAACCAGGGGAGGAGTTTACCTCCAAGATCAACGGACCACGTGCTGATGGCAACATATCCACCCCGGCAACGGTTAATCCCATGGCTTTTGCTGCGGCAATGGCAGTCTGTCTTTCCTTTAAGGTTAATTTTACCACTTCGGCGGTACCTCCTCGATGCAGGTTCGAACGGAATTCTCCTTCTTTAGCAGTACGTTTCATAGCGCCAACCACTTTACCATCCACCACAAATGCACGGATGTCAGAGCCTTTTGCCTCCTTAATGTATTCCTGGATCAGGATGTTGTTTCCTAAACCATAGAACGCTTCGATCACCGAAGATGCGGCTTTCTTGGTCTCTGCCAATACCACACCGATCCCTTGGGTTCCTTCCAACAATTTGATCACGAGCGGTGCACCACCAACCATGTTGATCAAATCGTCTACATTGGCTGCAGTCCTTGCAAATCCGGTAATCGGAAGTCCCAATCCAGCACCGGAAAGGATCTGCATACAGCGCAGTTTATCCCTGGACCTGGTAATGGCCTGGCTCTGGTTAGCGGAAATTACATCCATTACTTCGAACTGGCGGACAATCGCTGAACCGTAGAAGGTTACCGAATTACCGATACGTGGAATAATGGCATCTATGGCAGGCATGTCCTGGCCTTTATAGTGCATGGTAGGTTCGCCTTGGCGAATCCCTACGTAACATTTGCTATGGTCTATGACTTCGCACTCATGTCCTCTGCTGATCGCAGCCTCTACGAGGCGTCGTGTAGAATATAACGACTTATTAGTCGATAAAACGGCTATTTTCACTGTTGCTTTTTGTATAAAACTTATAATGATTATATCATATTGGATGCCAAATTTTTCTTAGATACATCCACAAGAAATTTTCCTGTAATAAAGTTTCGACCTAATAACATGGGGTAGGACATGGCTGAACGGTCGCGAAAAGACAATTTAATGTCGTATAGCTCGTTAAACATGCGAACCTTGGTCAAGAAGATATAGCGGATCTCTGATTGCCCAAAAGAACTCTTTACGGTTCTCTCGCGGTGCACAGGGAATGTAAGTTTCAAAACCTGATCACTTTCCAAGTTCGGGCGGATATGCCCGATGATATACAAGTGACCTTTTCGTTTTACCACCTCCATCTGTTCACAATGAAGGACAGAGGTTTCTGCTCCCGTATCCGTTTTCGCCTCGATATTGTAAAGGCCCAACTCGGGTAAATCAATGATTTCTGTTCTTCCGATGATCTTCTTGCCCTTCACGCACAAAGATTTTACTCGTAAATAAATTCTCCGTATGGGGAGCGAATCGTCACTTGTTTTTGCGTTGATTCTTCCACACGACCGATGATCTGTGCCGGAATACCAAAGGATTCAGAAATCTGGATGATATCAGCAGCAATTGCTTCCGGTACATAAAGTTCCATACGGTGACCCATATTGAATACTTTGTACATCTCCTTCCAGTCGGTATTGGATTCTTTTTGAATCAATTCGAAAAGGGGAGGGATCGGAAATAGATTATCCTTGATGACATGTACCTTGTCCACGAAGTGCAACACTTTCGTCTGCGCACCTCCCGAACAATGTACCATCCCATCAATCTGCGAACGGTATTTGTCCAAAATCTGTTTGATAACAGGGGCGTAGGTCCGGGTAGCCGATAAAACCAATTTTCCAGCGGTCACCTCTTCACCTGTTTCTACTTTAATTTTATCTGTTAAGGCTTTTCCACCAGCAAATACCAGATCGTATGGTACTGCCGGATCAAAACTTTCCGGGTATTTTTCTGCAATATATTTACTGAATACATCGTGACGGGCAGATGTCAATCCGTTGGATCCCATTCCACCATTGTATTCTTTTTCGTAGGATGCCTTGCCATTTGATGCAAGACCCACGATCACATTTCCAGCTTTGATGCGGTGATTGGAGATTACGTCCTCCCGTTTCATCCTACAGGTCACGGTACTATCTACAATGATCGTACGAACGATATCGCCCACATCAGCGGTTTCACCACCGGTGGAATAGATACCAATTCCCATTTCACGCAATTCGGCCAAGATTTCTTCTGTTCCGTTGATGATCTCTGCGATCACCTCTCCTGGAATCAGGTTTTTGTTTCTACCTATGGTAGAAGATAATAAGATGTTGTCGATGGCTCCAACGCAAAGCAGGTCATCCAAGTTCATGATGATGGCATCCTGCGCAATACCTTTCCAAACCGAAAGATCACCGGTTTCCTTCCAGTAAACATACGCTAAGGAAGATTTTGTTCCAGCGCCATCCGCATGCATGATGTTGCACCAAGCTTCATCAGCACCCAATATATCCGGGATGATTTTACAGAAGGCCTGTGGATATAAACCTTTGTCAATATTTTTAATTGCATTGTGTACATCCTCTTTCCCTGCGGATACACCTCGTTGATTGTATTTTAAATCTGACATCTTGATGCAAAAATAAACAAACCAAGCGATTAAACCGAATGTTTTTCTATCCTGCCTTAGCGGAAATCAAAAGGGTCAAATTTATGTAAATCGGATTCCTCCTGATTGTTATTCATCAATTGGAAGGAAAAGGTATCTCCCAAACTGATCAATTCACTTATTTTATTGATTTTAAGTTTTTTATAGATCGTTTTGCTATGCGTCTGCACGGTGGAGGTGGAAATAAACAATCGACCTGCAATTTCTTTTTTACTTACGCCATCGATCAGGAGTTGAGCAATCTCTTTTTCCCTGCTCGTCAGCTGATTGATCAGGTCTAATTTGCTGGTGCTGCCCTTTTCCGAACTTTCTTTTGCTACGGTGATAGCATATTTAGGTTTTCCATTCTCCGTTCTGATGATGGTTTTGGAAGTCCCGATCACCAGCCTAAATTCCTTGCTATGATGCAGGAGCTTGTAATCCAGGTTAAGGTAGGAGGGTTTATCCTTACGGAAGAAAGTCAGGGAATTTAATAAACTGTGGTAAGTGCTGGTATGTATGGTCTGCAGGTAATAAAGGTAATCCATTCCGGTCAACCAATTTTTTTGAAATCCATAGAACAGCCGCATGGCATCATTGATACCGATAGGCCGGTAGAATTCCACATCATGAATGGTAATCAGATAGGGGGAGCTATTGATCAGGTCCATAAACTCCTCCGTTCGAACACTGGAAGTATTGGAAAGATTTGCCGATTTGATCTGCAGAACAAGCTGCTCAAGGGCATCTTCTAATTCCTTAAATCTCATAATAATTGGACGTGCTAATAATGGTTTCTTGAAGTTACGTCATTATATCTTATTATGAAAAAGGTTTCCCGTATTTTTTTTAACACCTAAACAATTTTCCGCATCAAATGAAAACCATTACCCATTTTTCGTATAATTTTTCCAGGTTATAGCTGGCATTTGCAGGGCTCGTACTCGGCAATTCATGATACTGAATGCCATCTATGCGTTCAAAAAATCGATCGTACAGATGCATCGCTTTTTTTCCATTAAAAAGTACATGTTCAATCCCCGGATTTTGCTTTAGCAAATCCAGTATATCATTAGGTACTACCTCCTGAATCGCCGTATCCATACTCCCCACCCGAAATGCCGTCCCGCAAACATCCCATACCGCGATATGATGCTTAAGAAGAAATCGCTTTTTATCGGCATAATCCAACATGCTATCCTCCTGAAATATCATCCCCAATAATCTCCAAAACCTATTCTGCGGATGCCCATAATATTCCTGTTTCTCCAGCGAAAGATCCCCTGGCAACGAACCAAGAATCAGATACCTCGAATTCAAATCCACTATAGGCCTAAACGAACATTTTATAGCCATCTACTTATTCTCCCTAATTCCAATCCACAACCTCCATTCACTAATCCCCATTCACTAATCCCTCTCCGCTTTATAATTATTCGCCTTTATCTTCATAAACTTTTGAAACATATCCAGGTTCACCTGCGCCCTATCCCTTGTTCCTGCCACATCTTCTTCCTGTTCTTTCGTCCCTATAAATTTGAAAAATTTCCCATCATAATAATAAAACCGATCCTCCCCAAACTTCTTCGTCTTATCCATATCAAATTCCGGCGCATACATATGACTGTTATAATTATACCTTTCCTCAAAAACAAAGGAAACCTTATTATCCAATAAATAATACTTCGCCAAGGTATATCCAGACTCCCCATAATAAGAGACATCCAACTTCTCCAACACCTTATTTTTGAAATAATAATAAACCATACCACCTTCCGTAGACTCAAAAATTTCAGCAGAATCAATCCGATCCCAATCCCGAATACCCTGAATCCGATCATAATTCGCTCTCACCACCTTTAAACTATCCACATTCCCACCATCAGAAAACCCATCCTGTCCCAACACCGAATCCAACCCACTTCGTTCACCTAATCCAACAGTATCTCCCGAACCAACAGAATCATCAGAACCCATCTTACCTCCTCCTTGACATCCCACCAATCCCAAAGACACGATCCCTAAAGCCACCATGCCCATAACTAATCTTAAAAATATGTTCCTCATAACATCCAAATTTCTAATATCTTTAATCTAACATCTATCATCTAACATCTATCATCTACCATCTAACATCTAAACACGCAAATTGTTCCAATTCGGTCCGCTCTGAAACCATACTGAAAGTATACCTAAAGTATGTAAAATGTATGCTTTCCATACTTTTCCTATACTTTAACCCTCCTTTAACCCTGCTTAAACCACGTTTTTACCCCAAATTCAAACATATTTTGAATACACAGGTTAGAAGCCACCTGCAAAAAACAGACAATATTGGTTAAAAAAAAAGCCGATTCAAAACATCTCTGTTCTGAATCGGCTTCATAAATTCTTTGAGCAGTGTCTAACTACTAAATACTATCTACTAAATACTAAAACTTACTACTACGATTAGTGTTTGAAATGCCTAACCCCTGTAGTCACCATAGCCACGCCTTTTTCATTGGCCATATCGATGGACAGTTGGTCTTTGATCGAGCCACCTGGTTGCAATACCGCGGCAACACCAGCATTTCCAGCAATTTCCACACAGTCTGGGAAAGGGAAGAAGGCATCAGATGCCATGGAGCTACCTTTGATATCGAAACCGAAAGATTCCGCTTTTTCGATGGCCTGTTTAAGGGCATCCACGCGTGAAGTTTGGCCAACGCCAGAGGCGATCAAGGTATTATCCTTAGCAAATACAATCGTATTAGATTTGGTATGTTTTACAATTTTATTGGCAAAGTATAGATCCTGCAATTGTGCTTCATTTGGTTTTACCGTGGTTACTGCGGTCATTAATTCAGGACCTTCCACTGTATTGTCCTTATCCTGCATGATCACACCATTCAACAAAGTCTTGAATTGCTGTGTTGGAAGTTTCACTTCTTTACGGCGAAGGATAATTCTATTTTTCTTTGCGGTAAGAATAGCCAGTGCATCTTCCGAATAAGCCGGAGCGATCAATACCTCAAAAAACAGGTTATTGATTTCTTCTGCAGTTTCCTTATCTACTTCACGGTTGCAGATCAATACACCACCAAAGGCAGATACCGGGTCACAGGCCAATGCAGCCAACCAAGCATCTTTAACTGAAGGTCTCGACGCTACGCCACAGGCATTGGTATGTTTTAGGATCGCGAAGGTAGGTTCAGTGAATTCATCAATGATGGCCACTGCCGCATCCACATCCACCAAGTTGTTATAGGAAAGTTCCTTACCATTCAATTTATCGAACATGCCGTCCAAGTTACCGAAGAAAACACCTTTTTGATGAGGGTTTTCGCCATAACGCAATACTTGTGCGGTTTGTTCCGACTGCTTGAATACCTCCAAAGGTTCTTCTTGATTGAAGTAATTGAAGATTGCGGTATCGTAATGGGAAGAAGTGTTAAATGCACGTTTTGCGAAGGATTTACGTTGCTCTAGGCTAGTGCTTCCTTCTTGAGCGGCTAAGATCTCTTCCAACTCGGTATAATCATTCTTTGAAGAGATGATCACCACATCGTTGAAGTTCTTTGCTGCTGCGCGGATCAATGAAATTCCTCCGATATCGATTTTTTCGATGATATCTTGTTCAGATGCGCCTGATGCCACTGTTTCCTCAAATGGATAAAGGTCAACAATAACTAAGTCAATTTCAGGAATGTTATAAGTTTCCAATTGCGCTTTATCATCAGCCAATGGACGGCGAGAGAGGATTCCACCGAAAACATTAGGGTGTAATGTTTTTACACGTCCACCAAGGATGGAAGGGTAACCGGTTAGGTCTTCTACACGTTCAACTGGGATGTTCAGGTCGCGGATAAAGGCTTCAGTTCCGCCTGTGGAATAAAAGGTTACTCCAAATTTGTTAAGTAACTGAATTAGAGGTGCAAGGTTGTCTTTGTAATATACAGAAACTAATGCATTTTTGATCTTTACAGGATGATTCATTGCGTATTGTTTGGAGCGGCAAAGGTAACTATATTTTTTTTATTTTTGATTAGGATTAACCGTATAAACATGAATAAAGCATATTACCTTCTTTTGGGATTATTTCTGGCCTGTACCTGCAAGCTTGCCGCCCAGCCTGCTGTTGGCGATTTTAAGTCTTCACAGGTTTATCTATACGATGCAGAAAAGAGGACCGCTGATGGGAAGTATCGTTTTGAAATTTTCGCGCCTAAAGCCAAGGATGTAAACCTTTTTGCCCATTGGATCGAAGACAATGATTTTGGAAAGAGGCTTATTAAAATGACTGCGGATCGTTCTGGAGAAAATTGGGCGGTTGAACTGGACAGTCTTCCATCCGATCTGTTGCATTATAGTTTTTTAGTGGATGGGATATCGGTTCTGGACTTGAAAAACCCACGGGTAATCCGTGATGGAAATGGCCTATTCAGCTATATCATTCCGGGTGGAGGCGTTGGGGATTATTATAAGGCTCAACAGGTTCCTCATGGAACGCTCCTTCAGACCTGGTATCCTTCGAAAACTGAACATGGGGCGCGAAGGATGAATATCTATCTGCCTCCTGGTTATGAGAACAGCAAACAGAAATATCCGGTTTTATATCTCCTCCATGGCATGACGGGAGATGAGGGGGCATGGGTAGAACTTGGTAGGCTGCCTTTTATTATGGATAAGCTGATTGCTGAAGGCAAGGCTAAACCCATGATCGTCGTGATGCCCAATGGCCATCTGCCCAATGATGCTGCGCCAGGTTATAGCCCTAAAACCTATGCGATAAATGTTCCAGGAAAAGATATTGGTTCTGGTTTGATGGAGAACTCCTTTCCGGAGATTATCCAATATATCGACGGCCATTTCCGAACCAAAAAGGATCGCGCTAACCGAGCCATTGCTGGGCTTTCTATAGGCGGCTCCCATACCTTGTTTATTTCTGCTAACTATCCGAAGACTTTTGATTATATCGGACTGTTCTCCGCGGCTTTCAAGATGGGGAAGATGGCCGATCTACCGGTTTATACCGATTTTGATCAGCACTTACTGACCCAAAAGAAAAATGGATATAAGCTGTACTGGATGGGAATGGGGAAACGGGACTTTCTGTACCAAGTAGGGGTAGATTATCGAAAGAAATTAGATTCCATACAAATGCCATATACCTACCATGAATCCGAAGGAGGCCATAGTTGGTCCAATTGGCGGAAGTATATGCTGGAATTTGTGCCTTTGTTATTTAAGGAAAAATAATTAATAATCCCTTCGAAAGGCTGATTAATTGTATTTCTTCAAAAGGTTTTCAATAACCTTTGGGTAGTGCAGGTGTTCCAATTGCTGTCCATTGAACTTGATGATCTCCAAGGTGTCTCCAGGTTCCACACGGAATTTTGCCTGATAAATAACCTCGCCCTCATCAAAATGCTCATTCACGAAATGAATGGTGATTCCATGTTCCTCTTCTCCGGCATCCAAAATAGCCTTATGCACCCGATCACCATACATGCCTTTGCCACCGAATTTCGGTAAAAGGGCAGGGTGTATATTAATGATCTTATTCGGGAAAGCTTTCAGTAGGTTTTCAGGTACCAACCATAAAAATCCAGCCAGAACAACCAGGTCAATTTCCAAACGTTTTAAGAGGTTAACCACTTCATCCGTTTGATAGAAATCGTGCTTATCAAATACATGGGTTGGGATTTCGAAATTATCTGCGCGTTGAAGCACAAAAGCTTCAGGATTGTTGCTCAACACTAAAGCAACTTCTGCAGAGTCGGAGTATTTGAAATGCTCCATGATCTTTTGGGCATTGGACCCAGACCCAGAAGCAAATATGGCAATACGTTTTTTCACTCGTTTCGTTAATAGTAATGTTTAACCTGATAAAAATCAAATATAGCGTTTTTTTGTCAAGGGAATGCCTTTAATATGAATATTAGGTATTTCCGTAAGGATTTGTTAAATTGAGGTATGTTACAGAAAAAATCCTTTCTTTTTGCTATAATCCTGTTTTTTGCCATAAAACTTCATGCACAAGTCCCTGATAGTATTCCTCCTTTCCATAAATTTAAGGATTATGAACTCGGAGCAACTTTTTCGCGCGACTCTTTAAATAAGGACCATAAACAGGTGTTCATCCTCTATGATGCAGGTTGTGGTCATTGTCAGGAATTAGGGCATGAATTCGCCAAGGCCATTCCAGAATTGGACAGCCTAGTGGATTACTATTTCATTGCCATGCAGGAGAAACCTTTGGTTGAAGGCTATATCAACATGTTTGCTAAGGAATTGAAGAACTACGCCAATGTCAAGTTCCTCCACGATCCGGAAGGGGAGTTTATCTTGAAGTTCCATCCGAAGAATTTCCCAGCCACCTACATCTATGATCGGAAGACCTCCAAATTGCTATTCCAAATAGATGGGGAGAGCAAAGTGGCAAAAATGTTACCATTTCTGAAAAAGCAAAAAGAGTAAATAGTTCAATTTACTTAAAAGGGCTTTTATTTTCCTAATATTAAAATTTAACATTTCATTAAACAAAAATTTCCGTAGCTTTAGCTTGTCAAAGGCGAGTAGTGGAAATTCTTGTGGAATTTCCTTATTCTTTTCATTTTAGTCTACCTAAAAATAGCATCATCCCCACCTATGAAAAGAACAATCTACTCTTAACAGCTGAGAACAGAGCTGTAAGGAATGCCTATGAGTAAAATTCAATTGATGCTATAGAATGATTAATATTTATAAAGATCTGAGTTATAGGGATGAACAGACTTTTAAAGAGATAGAAGCCCTGATCTTAAAAATAGAAGAGGGTAACAAAAAAAGGGTAGAACAATTACAAATTCCAAATTGGGTAAATACAGCAAAAGAGTATCTTTTGGAGAACTGGAACAAAACAGTTGGTCTGGAAGAATTGGCCGCTTTATGCGGTGTCCATAAGGTCACCATTTCGAAATATTTCCCGAAATATGTAGGAAGTTCGCTACGGCTTTACCAAAGAAAAGTGCGGATTATTCGGGCAATTGAATTGATACGATCGAAGAAATATTCCCTTACAGAAGTGGCTTTTTTGTGCGGTTTTGCCGATCAGAGCCATTTTACACGGTTCTTTAGACAGACCGTTGGCTGCTTGCCAAAAGAGTTGCCCATGGACGAAACTTAGTCCTTACGCTAATATCGTTCTATTTTAATTTTTAAGCATGAGGTTATTTTGTAAGGGGAATGATGAAAATAATTGTTGAACATGAAAATATTACAAGGTAGTCGGATACCTAAAGCCAATGGACACTATAGTACGGCCATAGTGTCCAACCATTTATTGTTTGTTTCTGGACAATTGCCTATATCGAAAGAAGGAAAGGATTATGAAAATGCGGAATTTGAGGAACAGTTCAATGTGGTTTTCCATAATCTGGAAGACATCCTATTGGCCTCATCGACCAACTTTCAAAAAGTAGTAAAAGTGACCACCTACCTCTCCGATGTGCAATATTGGAAGCAATTCAATGCTTTATTTGCCGATTTTATCGGTAAACACAAACCTGTAAGAACGGTGATAATCGTGCCTGAGCTTCCGCAGGGATTCAAGCTCGAGGTAGAGATCATCGCCGAGGTATAAAGCACACAAATAAACCCGTATATGCTCCTGACGTTTTAACAGATGGAGAAAAAAATAGCGGGAAGTCTTTAATGGACTTTCCGCTATTGTTTTTTTATGTTGAGGTATATTACTTAGTAGTCAATACCTTTTCAAGTAACTGTATGCCTGTTTGGGTTACATCGATCTCCGAATTGGATAGGATGATCACGACCGACTTCTCATCAGGCACAAAGCCAACAAAGGAACTGGAACCCGCTGTTCCACCATTATGCCAATAATAGGTCATGCCCTCCAACATGTTCATGTGCCAAGCCATACCGATATCGGAATTTGGTGGCACAAAAAAAGTGAATTGTTTAGTGAGGTTCATCGCTTTTTGGATATCCGTTTCTGGATAGGTCAATTGCGCAATGGTATATCGCAACATATCGTTCAAGGACGATTTCAATGCTCCTGCACCTGCCATTGCTTGAAAATTCCAAAAAGAAACTTTCGTTCCTTCCTTATTATGGGGAGGGGCAATATTCTTATTTTTCGGATCGATTTTATCGGAAGTATTGGTCATTTCCAATGGAACAAGTATGGATTCCTTGACCAATTGCATATACGGTTTTTTCTGGATGATGGCTATCAATTCGGCCAATAGTCCAAAACCTAAATTGCTGTAGGCATATTCTGTCTCTGGATCTCCCTTTGCTTTGTAATTTTTTAAATAGGCGAATAGTTGTTTCCTATCGTAAAAGGCATAAGGATCATCCATAGAGAATTTCGGGCCTTTATTCCAGTTATCTGCCAGTGCTGGCAGGCCGGAAGTGTGGTTCACTAAAGATTTAAAGGTGATTTTTTTAATGTCCGGATTCTGGGCTATGGAATCAGGAAGAAACTTAGCGATGCTATCCTCCAGGTTGACCAATCCTTTGTTTACCATATCCGCCAGTAAGGATGCAGTAAATGTTTTACTGATGGATCCGATTTCAAATAGGGTGTTGGCATCCGGAAGCTTATTGTTTCCTTTGTCGGTTTCCCCATAGAAAAACGTATTGATTTTGTTCTTATGGATAATGGCTACCGCCAGACCCTGTGCATTTCCTTGTTTGGCATAGTTCCGAGCAACCGAGTCCACGAAATTATCCAATGGATTCGTTGCTTTAACATTGGAGATGATATCCTTTTTAGCGCTTGCTGCCGAGTCGGCTTTCGCATCGCCCTGGTAAGGTTGGAAGGCAAGGGTATGGTAATGCATGGTTGAATCAACCCCTAACAAAATAGTCATGGTCTCTTGTTCAAATTCCGTTTTGTAGCTGGCTACTCCACGGTTGTATTTGAAGACAGTGGCATTCTTTATTTTGCCCAAGACCGATAACTGGGTCAATATGCCCGTTAATTGGGACCTACTGATCTGCGATTGGAAATCTTTATTCGCTAATTGATAGATGGAATCGGGCTGTTGGGAATTGATGAAATATTCAATCCGGTTAAAAACAGCCCTATTGTTTTTTTCTTCCAAAGATTGTCCTTTGGAAAAAGAGATGGTTAAAAAGGAGATGAGGGTAAAAATGCCCAGTATTTTGGAATTCATATCCAAAAGTACAAAACAAATTACAAACCGATAATCTGTTTTAATCTGGCATACCCTGATTTGGAGATATTGACTTTTCCTCCGCTCAAAAGGGTAGCGATATAACTGTCCTTTTCCATGGGTTCTATTTTCTGCAATTGGTCTACTTTCACGATGAAGGAGCGGTGCACCCTGACGAACTGTTTGTTGTCCAATTGTTTTTCAAAAGAACTCATGGTTTTGTTCTTTAAGAACATGCCTTCGGAGGTATGGATTTTAACATAATCATCATAAGCTTCCAGATATAGGATCTGTTGAACAGGTATGATTTTAATCTGGGTTCCATTCTTAACTACGATCCGCTCCAAAGAGCTTTCTTCTTCCATGGACTCCTGAAGTTTTTCCGTGTCGATTTTAGGGCTGCTTTTCGTCTGAAAGGATGCTTTGAATTTATCAATAGCTTTCTGGAAACGATCTGGGCGAATAGGTTTTAATAAATAGTCGACCGCATTTTTCTCAAAAGCTTTCAAGGCATATTCATCAAAGGCGGTGGTAAAAATGATGTGGGGTTGGTTGTCCAATAATTCCAACATTTCAAATCCTGTTAATTTAGGCATCTGAATATCTAGAAAAACCAGGTCAGGTTGGTGCTGATGAATGGCTTTTACACCTTCAAATCCATCATTACATTCTGCCAATACCTGAAATTCAGGGTACTGCTGTAGGTATTCAAGCACCATGCTGCGTGCTAAAGGTTCGTCGTCAATTAAGATGGTCTTAATCATATTGTGGGATTCTTAAAATTGAAATAAATGTGTTTCCTTCTTTCTTCGTCTGTAGGAGATCCGTTCTGCCATATAGTAAATATAGCCGTCTTTGAATGCTGGAGAGGCCGAAGCCAGTCCCTTTTTTCTGTTCATGTTGGTCAGCTTCAAAAGGATTGCTGATTTTTATGGTCAGCATTTTTTCTGCTAAAGTTAGGGAAATTTTGATCACCACTTCCGTAGTAACATTATATAAACCAAACTTAATGGCGTTTTCTACCAAGGGCTGTAGGATCATCACTGGGATTCTGCCTTGCAGAACATCCTCTTCATAATGGAATTCCGTTTCCAGGCGATGGCCAAACCTCACCTTTTCAATATCGAGGTATAAGCTGAGATGGGAAATTTCTTCTTCTACTGTAGTGAATTGCGCATCATCTTTCCGCATGGTCCCCCTAAGAAAGTCGGATAGTTGAAAAGTCATGTTCCTGGCCTCCATCGGCTTACTTCCGATCAGGGCAATGATGGAGTTTAGACTGTTGAACAGGAAATGGGGTTGTAGTTGTTGGCGAAGGTTATATAACTCCGCATCCCGGACCATTTTCTCGCTCTCCTCCTTACGTTTTTTATTCCCCATCGATTCTTCTTGGATGTTCCAAAACACATTGATGGTCATCACGCAGGTGATGATCAGGAAGTTGATGACAAAACGGAAGGGTAGGCTGAAATTAAGGTATATCAATTCCTCGTCGGAAATAAACTGAACAATCAAAAAACGAGTTATTGTAATACTTATCAAGGAAAAAATGGCAGCCAGTGCGAATAATTTCCAATAATTCCTGTTATTCGGGATGTAATACTGTAAGGAACTGAACACCAGGTACGAAATACCGGTAATGGTCAGTGCACTGATCCCAGCATCATAAATAGCGACATCCCTAGCGATCTTTGACCACCATAAAAGTCCATACATGATGGCCAGGTATAAACCACAAATAATCCAAGAGGTACCATGGATTATCGATCGTTTGGATTGTTCGCTAATGGGTTTTGCCATGGCCTAGCTGTTCTTTATCGTAATGCTTCCAAAGATCGAGGTACCTGTGATATAGATCTTCTTGTTGCTGTCGGTCGTGATCTCGAAATGTGGTCTACGATCGTCTACATCACCAAAAATGGACGATACGTTGGTATGTACGCGCCAATGCATCGGCACAATGATCTTGGTGCTTCCGAACAACTGGAAGGTGTCGATGACTACCGGTTGGTTCAGGTCTGCCTGTAAGAAGTTCAGGTTGGTGCTTCCGAATATACTGGTGATGTTTCCGCCTAGAAAATTTTTGCTCAAAATGATCTTTTTGGTATCACTGAAGAAATTATCCACTTTGAGGTAGTTCTCAAATTCGGGCAGGTAATTCTTAAAACCAGTTATCTTACGCTCTGCGTTTGGGCTTTGAGCGTAAGAATCTGATGATGTTTTTGTGGATGATTCACTGGAAGGGGTTCCTGTAAAGGTACTGTCTACCCGCTTGTCCCAATCAAATTCGTCATCCTTTGGAGGAGTAGGTGGCAATTGCGGCCTGGTTTTGTTACGATTAAGTAAATACAGACCTAAAATAATGGCTGCGGCCGGGATGATGAATCTACCGATATGTAAGCCCAATTCATTCCTTAAGAAAAATACCGATCCGATCGCTATTAAAATAATAGATGATTTTTTCTCGAATTTGGAATTTACACCGATAACCAAACCAATGATGATTAAAATAGTCTCCCATCCAAATAACCAACCTGGGATGATATTACCCAAGTTCATTTGCTTCATCAATAGGGCAAAGCCTAAAAAAATGATGATAGCACCTACTATGGTTGAGGTATTGTTGTTTTTTGGAGGCCTCCCGTCGATCTCGTTTCTGTTTTGATTGTTCATTGTCATTTGTCTTTTGATTTAGTTTACTCAAAAGTATTGCGAATATAAGCATCAGCACATAGCAAATAGGTCTTTTGCCTCATTTTTTCGGTGAATGTGTGGAAATCTTCGGTGAAAATTCTATCCATGAATTTTATGATATCTGTAGAATGAGTGAATAATTTAATTAATATAATAAATAATTTTTACAAAAATTTGGATGTTTGAGTTTAATTATTATATATTTATGACTGAAAATAGAGGATTAAACTTAAATATTAACAAATCTAATGGGAGATTTTGATAACAAAGAGCGTGAAGAGGTATTTTCAAAAAAGGTGAGAGCGGGTAAACGTACTTATTTTTTTGATGTAAAAGCGACTCGTTCCAACGACTACTACGTAACGATTACGGAAAGCAAGAAACGTTTTGAAGACGGCCAATTTATTAAGCATAAGATCTTCCTTTATAAGGAGGATTTTGAGAAGTTTGCCGAAGGCCTTCAGGATGTGGTAGAATACATTAAATCCAATCAGGAAGTGATTGAGAAAAGATATGAGCCTAACTCGGAAGATTTAGGGTATGAGAATAATGGTCGTCTGGTAGAAAAAGATGATTATTCTTTTTAAGTAACAAAGATATACCGTATAGGGAGCCACTGTAAAAAGTGGCTTTTTTTTGTTAACTTCGACATCCAATTGAAAAAAAATAATAAGAGATTTATGAATAAACTGTTTTCAGTTAGTAGTGCCGTATTTTTTATTGCGGTTTCACTGGCAAATGGTCAAACCAAGAAATTAACTTCTGCCCAAGCCTGGGGCCAAGAACAGTCCTTAACCAAAAGCATCGGCCGTTATGAATGGGCAGATGCCGATCATTATATTGAGCGCAGTGATGCAGAATATAAAGTGAACGTGAAGACTGGGAAAAAGGAGAAAATGACATTCAATAGGAATGAAGTTCAAACTCCTCAGAATTTTACCCGCGTATATTTGAGGGACAACGATATCTATATCCAAACGAATGGCGGAGAGGGAAAGCAGATTACAAATAGCCCAAAAGATGCAGAGCGTAATCCGACTTTGTCTCCAGATAAGAAATATGTTGCTTTTACCAGGAACAATGACCTATATAGCGTCGATGTAGCCACTGGAAAAGAAGTGCGGTACACCTCTGATGGAACCGATGTGATATATAACGGTTGGTCTTCATGGGTCTATTATGAAGAGATTTTAGGTCGTGCTACGAATTACAAAGCTTTTTGGTGGTCTCCAGATAGCAAAAAAATTGCTTTCATGCGTTTTGATGACACCAAAGTACCTATGTTTCCGATCTACGGATCCAAAGGTCAGCATGGTTATTTGGAAGAGACTAGATATCCTAAAGCCGGAGATCCCAATCCAGAAGTAAAAGTCGGATTTGTAAAAGTGGAAGGTTCACCGGTTGTATGGGCAAGTTTCAATGAAAAAGATGATCAATATTTTGGTCAACCTTATTGGAGCTTCAACAGCAGCACGATCATGGTTCAGTGGATGAACCGTGACCAGACCAACCTGAAGTTTTATGAAGTAAATCCGGAAACTGGTGCGAAAAAAGAAATCTATAATGAAGAACAGAAATCTTGGATCAACTTAGATCATGATGAGCGGATTACCTATCTGAAAGATAATAAACATTATATCCTGAAATCGGATAAAACGGGTTGGGCCCATTACTATCTATATAAATTGGATGGCACCTTAGTGAATCCATTAACTTCTGGAGATTGGCAAGTAACCGATCTTACCCGTGTTGATGAGAAAGAAAAGGTGGTGTATTTTATGGCACGCAAGGAAAATTCTGCAACACAAGATCTATATCGGGTGGATTTCAATGGAAAAAACCTGAAACGTCTAACGTTCGGTGATTATACCCACAGCGTGAGCATCGCTCCTGAATCGAAATATTTCATTACTACTTATTCTAATATCCACACCCCAACGAAAGTTGCGTTGCTGGATAATAAAGGAAAAGTAATCCGTGAATTAGCAGATAGCAAATCTCCTGATTTCGCGACCTATAAAGTGGCTAAGCGTGAGTTTGTTACCATCCCATCGGACGATGGTAAATTTCAACTTCCAGCTATCATCACCTACCCAACAGATTTTGATGAGACGAAGGAATATCCGGTTATCATGAGTATCTATGGTGGACCAGACGCTGGTACGGTTAGAAATACCTGGAAAGGTGTGGCTGGAGAATACTGGGCACAAGAGGGGATCATACAGATCGAATGTGATCACCGTGCGTCAGGGCATTTCGGTAAACAAGGGGTAGCTTGGATGCACCGTAATTTAGGAAATTGGGAATTGGTGGATTATATTACCATTGCCAAATGGTTAAAAGCAAAACCTTATGTTGCCAAAAATAAATTATTGATGACTGGCCATAGTTATGGGGGTTATATGACTTGTTTGGCGCTGACCAAAGGGGCGGACTATTTTGATTTTGGAATAGCGGGTGCTCCAGTGACCAGTTGGGAACTTTACGATACCCACTACACCGAAAGATGGATGGATACGCCACAGGATAATCCAGAGGGATATAAAAATGGTTCTGTTTTAACTTTTGCAAATAAATATAAAGGCAGATTGCGTATCCTTCATGGGGACATGGACGATAATGTGCATATGCAGAATACCATCCAATTGGTAGATGCCTTGACCAGTAGATCTGTGCCATTTGAGTTGATGATCTACCCGGGAAGTCGACATGGGTTTGATCGTTCAAAATCTAACTATGACTTCAAAGAGCGTGCTCGTTTCTATTACCAGTACTTATTGGAGAAACCGGTTCCACAAGATATCAGATAAAAGTTAAAAAAGGCTAAGAAAATGTATGAGGGCACTGAAAAAGTCCCCTTTTAGAATGGGCTAAAAAAAGGAGTGGAAAACAACAGTTTTCTGCTCCTTTTTTCTTATCTTAAAGTAGGCTTTAACGGATATCAGGATGCTTTCTACCCAACAAAAAATTCAGTTCAGTTCCTATTCGGGATTGTACGATATCATTGTTCCAAAAGACAATCTACT
>NZ_JAYLLN010000025.1:0-61446 GCF_037126265.1 Sphingobacterium tenebrionis | reverse complement strand
ATTGCGAAGGGTCTCTCAAGGACCAATGACGATTAAAAATCTTACTCCCTCTCTCGCTGTATCCTAAATGAAATACAAAATTATATTCTGTCTCTTTAATTCCTATAACTTACTTACAAACTTACGATGACGGGTAAAGTTCCTCGCAATGACGGGTAATGTCGGGTTTAATATCTATTCATCAACCCATTCTATTCATTCATCAACCTAACAGCTGACAAATAAAAGAATCCAGTACCATTATTATTATTCTCTCCTGCTGTTACAGTAACCGTAATCTTACCATTCGCATCAGGTTTAACTCCCTTAGCCACAACAATTTTATTGGTATTACTTGAAGTATTCAAACTAACAGAAACCTCATTCGTACCTTTACTGATATACTTAGTTTCCCGATTATCAGAAACACTTCCACGTGAACCAAAGAACGAAAGATTATAAGTCAAGCTTTTATCCAGCCCGGAAATTTCAAATACCGATTGCTTGATGGTCATTCCTCCAAATGCCCCTTTCGAATTTCCGAAATAAGAATATTTCGAAACATTACTAGGCATGTTCAATGGAGTTACCGTAGTTGTTGGTCCATCTGCATTCACGCCATTAAAACGTTCGGTGATGGATAATTTCATACCTGTATAAGACCCAAGACTGTCTTTCAATCCTACGGATGTTCCAGCAAGGAATGAACTGATTTGGTTCCATCTTTCTGAAGCTGCATTATTACCGAAATCCAATAATACCGCACTGGCCAAAGGACCACCCGATCCACCTTGGAAATCCGTCATGGTGGTAACTTCAAAAGGCTTTAATACCGCAAAATGAGCTGCATTTTGAGCAATATTTGCTTCAAAAGCTGATACGGCCTCCGGTTTATAGGTCATGCCTACGGAAGATTGTCCAAAAAGAGTTTCGAACCAAGTACAAGCGGCCAAATACCTCCCCAAAGGAATTTTTAAATGGTAACCATCTCTTGTCCAATCATCACCAATAACAGAAGTACGTCCATTTTGAATGGCTGTTCCTGAAGGAACAATGATATCAATAGGCACAATATCCTTCACTTTTTGGGATACATTGAGAATTGCCTCATACATTTTCATTTGATCTTTATCGTAATTTGCAAATCCTGAATGGGTAGAGGTCTTCGCATATGCCCACGTTTGATGATAGATGTATTTGACGTTTTGGTTCAACACATTTTCTTTTACATAGTTAAATACCACAGGTAAGGAATTCTGAATGGTTTCCAATTGACCAGAATTTTGGCTGACCTGTTGAAAAGAAACATAATCCCAATGTTCATCCTTTAATGCGGTCAGGATGGAAACTTTTGGATAATTTTTCTTGGTTCCATCCAAGGAAATTTTTCTATACTCATAAGAGGAAGCATTCCTTTCCACATTGCTTTGATGCAATTCCATGGATGCTGCCCCGATATACAGATTTCCTATGATAACCTGTTTGCCACTTTCTTTCGCCAATTGGTATAAATGTTCTTCTACAGCATCTTCAGAAAAGCTGTTACCGATAGCTAATATTCGAATGACACCATCGTTTGACCCACCTTGTATTCCAGTAAGATCTGTAGGAGGGATGTCATTCGGATTCCCATCACGTTTACAGGAAACGACTACTGTTAAGAGGACCAAAACTGCTAAGCAGTATTTGATCTGTTGAAATATTGTGTTCATTGTAATTTGCATTTAATTAGAAATGGGATTAATAACCAGGGTTTTGCGTCAAAACACCTTTACTTAAATCAATCTGTGTTAATGGAATTGGCAATAACACATCCCTTAAATTGGAAAAGTTTGTTTTTCCAGCAGCGTGTAATGCGGTTTGTGCTGTTCCCCACCTTACCAAATCAAAGAAACGATCATGTTCCATCGCTAATTCAATACGGCGTTCATGACGAATCCTATCTCTTAAGGTAGCTTGGTCTGTAGCCGTAACATCCGCCAATACCCCAGCTGCAGCACCTCGACGTGCTCTAGCACGGATTTCATTCAACGCTGTTCTCGCTTCATCCGTTTTTCCCAATTCATTGGCAGCCTCTGCATACATTAAAACAACATCAGCATAACGAAGAATACGAACATTGATCCACCAACCACCTCTACTAATGGTATTCCTTAAGCTTGGAGAACCTAAAACTTTATGGTTATATCTTGGGTTCGGAACATCAGAAGGATAAATCGGCATATTCTCACCAAACACGGTTTTGTTGGTCGTTGTGGTGGTACTTGAATAAAGTATTGTTCTTTCCTTACGAGGATCTCCAGGCTCATAAGCCGCTTCTAGAGCCTCACTTGGGGTATTCCATCCCCAACCTAAATTCCAGTTCCCAGCACCTCGAACCCCTTGAATACTGGCATATTGTATCCCATTATCCTGAGTTACAGAAGGTGAGGCGGTAGCTTGGATTTCAAACACCGATTCGGAGCTGTTTTCACCCTCTTCCGAGAAGATCTTACTGTAATCTGTATCTAGGTTATAACGCCCTGAAGTTCGCACTGCATTTGCCGCATCGTAGGCCTGTTGCCATTTCTTTTGTGTGATATAAACCTTGGCTAACATTCCATTCGCTGCACCACGGGTCACGCGACCAATGAATTGAGAGTCCCAGGTGTCCGGGAGATACTGAATGGCGAAATTCAGATCCTCTTCTATAAAGGCATAGATTTCTGCTGCAGTGCTTTGAGGTACATTGCTTTGGCTAGCTGCATCTTCAAATAAGCGGTCGATTTTAGGAACGCGTCCAAAAAACCTCACTAGATTAAAGTAGGCGTAAGCCCTTAAAAATCTAACTTCCGCTTTTCCTTGAAGTTTCAATGCCTCATCAGCAACAACAGTGGTATTACTGTCGATTTCTTTTAAAGCTGTATTACATTTGGTGATCAAGCCATAATGTCCTGTCCAAAGGGCATTAGCACGCCCAGAGTTTGTTTGCACAGGGAAATTATCCATAGCAATGACATCGGCACCACCATCAGATGCTGTACTCCCTTTGTCGGCATCATCCGAACGAATGGAGGTAGCATTTATAAAACCATCTACATGTACGCTATACGATCTTAAATCTTTATAAGCACCGAAAATATACTGATCATAAGGACTACCACCTGTAGGCCAAGGATAATTATCTTCGGTATAGGATCCCTGCGGTTGAGTATCTAAGAATTTTGAACAACTGCTAAATAGGAAAGCGGTAGTACAAAGTGTTATTGCGATTTTTATATAATTTTTCATAACATTTCACATTTAGGAATTAAAAATTCAAGTTGACCCCAAAAGTATAAGTCGATGGTACGGGGTATGAACCATTATCTAAACCACCTGCAATAATGCTGGAAATAGCAGCTTCAGGGGAATATCCCGTAACCTTACTCCAAGTTTTTAAGTTCTGCGCATTTACGAAAACCCGTGCCTTTTTGATAAAGGAATTTCCTAATAAGCGTTCTCCGAAATTATAGCCCAATTGAACGGTCCTCAATCGGAAATAATCCCCTGGTTCTAAGAAATAGGTGCTGAATTTGAAGTTGTTACCACGACTATTGTCAACGATTGGCTCCACATTACTGGTTCCTGGGCCAGTCCATGCATCCAATCGGTTGGTTTCGTAATTTAATGGTGCGAAAGTATTGGTTTTACGGATCGCAAATATTTTATTGCCCGCTACACCTGCACCTTCAATCTGAAGATCAAATCCTTTATATCCCAAAGTAAAATTGGCTCCGAAGTTATGTGGAGGGAATGGGGTACCAAGATAGGTTCTGTCATTGTCATCGATTATGCCATCACCATTGGTATCTTCAAAAATGATATCTCCAGGTAAGGAATTGTTCCAAGCTGGTCTACTTGTAATTTCATTCGCTGTTTGATAGATCCCCAATTGTTTGAATCCGTAAAAGTATCCGATAGAATGACCGGTTTCAGTTCGGTTAGCACCATTGTTTCCTAAAATCTGGAAATTTATATTATCACCAATGGAATTTACGACATTCTTGTTGTAACTGTAGTTAACATTCAGACCGTATTTCCAATCTCCAAAGGAGTTGTTCCAACCCATAGAGGCTTCAATACCACGGTTGGTGATCTTACCTAAATTTGTAAAATAGGAGCGTGTTTCATTTGGTAATGGAACTGCAGTTAGGATATCAGTAGTTGTTCTATCGTAAAGATTGATTTCAGTGCTCAATTTATTGTTGAAAGCTTTGATTTCCAAACCTAGATCCATTCCTCGAACGATTTCCCAGTGAAGGTTTGGATCGGGAATGTAGGCCGCTTGTAATGCTGTATATACATTATCGCCAAAAATGGCTGTATTACCATTGGATAGGCCAGGAAGATAAATATTATCGGCAATACCATTGGAATTTCCGATCTTACCCCAAGCAAAACGCAATTTCATGAAATTGATTTTCTCTACATCGGAGAAGAATTCTTCCTCTGATACCACCCAACCCACACCTACGGAACCGAAAGTTCCCCAACGGTTTTTAGGAGCAAATTTGGATGATCCATCCCGACGGACAGTTGCATTCAATAAGTATTTATTTTGGTAGGCATAACTAGCTCTTAAAAATCCACCAACCAAGGTGTTTTTTGCTCCACCACCAGAATAAGATCCATCTGGATTGGTCTGTTGATTAATAATGTTCAGATACCATAAATCAGGATTGTCAGGAACATTATTGGTGGTATCTCTACGAGAACCTCTTAATGAGGTATTATCATTATATACCGTTGTAAAACCAGCAACTGCACTTAACCGGTGGTCCTCGTTAAAGGTTTCCTCAAAGGTAAGGGTATGATCCTGTTGGAATCTTCTAAACTCTTCCGAAGATTGGCTAACCGCTGTTTTCTGCATATCATCATAAAACAATTGGTTGGCTCCGCCAAATTCTCCCAAATACATGAAATTGTAGGGTAATGGGGTATATCCTCTGGAATTGTTGAAGCCTAAATCGGTATAAACGGTGGATTTCCATTTTAAGCTTTCCAATATCTTAATTTCTGCAAATAAACTACCGACAAAACGATAACCTCTGGTAAGATTTTTACCATCCAATCTATTCAACGTTGCAATTGGATTACCTACCTGCGCACGTTGAAAACTCGGCATGGCATTATAAGTGTTTTCATCAAACATCACATCTACCACCGGTGCTGCCCATAGGGCATTGGTCACAGAAACATTCGTCGGGTTCATCTTCCAGTAACTTCCGGATAGATCACCACCTACTTTAATACGTTCTGATACGGTTATTTCTTGATTTAAACGGCCAGTAAAGCGATCATAACTACCATTGCGAATAACTCCATCCTGTTTGCTATAACCCAAACTGATATGGGTAGACGATTTCTCGCCAGAATTGGAGATACTTAGGTTATTATTGCTGTTGAACGCAGTTCTTAAAATAAGATCTTGCCAGTTGGTATTGGCAGAATAATTTGTGTAATCAAAAGGAACTTCTTTATTGTTCGCTCGTTCCATATCATACAATTTCTTAAATCCCTCGGCATCCGTAACGGATATACGATCCTGCACCTGGTTAAATCCATACGACCCAGAAAAAGTTACGTTGGTTTGTCCACGTGCAGCCTTTTTCAACGTGACTGCGATTACACCATTGGCGCCTCTTAACCCATAAATGGCAATGGAAGAAGGGTCTTTCAGAACATCCATCGATTCGATGTCCTGCGGACTGATGAAGTCGATATTGTCGTGTAGCACCCCATCAACCACATATAATGGATTGGAATTGTTGGTGGAGTTTACCCCACGGATACGAACTGTAGGCGCTCCACCAGGAGTTCCGGAATTACTGATGGTCAAACCAGCCACTTTTCCTTGTAAGGAACTGATTGGATTGCTGTTCGGCATATTGGCGATTTCTTCCCCTTTAACCTGCGCAATGGAACCCGTTAGGTCCACTTTTCGCTGGGTACCATATCCAACAACCACCACCTCTTCGATGTTTTCATCTGTACTTTCCAAAAAAATGGTGATTTCGGTCTGGTTTCCTACCACGACAGATTGGGCAGTGTATCCCAAATAGGCTACTTGAAGGGTATCGGTAGGGGAGGCAGAGATAGTAAACTTTCCAATCTCATTGGTTTGGGTAGCTGAAACCTTGCCCTTTACCGATACTGTAGCTCCGGCAATGCCTGCTAAAGTACTCGCGTCTTTAACAGTACCGGTGATTGTGCCCTGAGCGTAAATGAAATTCACGCAGAACACAAAACATAGTAAAGTAAATAAATGCTTCATGTAATTTCGATTTATATTGGTGTCCAAATAGTTTGTTTAAAACTTTAACAAATATTAAGATGTATATGTTTGATTCCAAATTTATTATTTACACATTACTACATCAGGTGTATGTCAATATCTCATTGAACTATGTTTTTATTCGTAAAATAATGAAAAACAATATTTTAAATAAATAAGTTACCACACAAATCAACATCCTTAGTGTTTAATTTACACATCGATTGTTGTGTAGTAATGATGTAGTGAATAAACAAAGAAAGGCCATGAACTTCATGACCTTTCTATATGGATTTAGGATTATTTATGTTGTCGGAAAATTTCTCACGCAACGTACATTGATCGCATCTTTTACATTTAGGGTTGCTTTAATGATGTTTCCAGTAGTAGCTGTACTGTTGGAAGAATAAACTTGCGCTTTAAATTTTGGTGAGCTTCCAGAATTCGCTGTTATTTTGAGGTAGGCATAACCATTTGCCACAGCTAATTTATAATAACCTTCACCAATTTGCCTGTTCGCATTAACTTGCGGAATACTGGTTGGCTCCATAACATATTCAGGAGTAGCACCTGAGGTGTATTTTGCATATCCTTTCATTTCAAATGAAATGCGATCTGTCCAATCATCTGCTGTTCCATCCTTTATATTCACCACTACGATTAATTTACCTGGATCAGTTCCTGATGCGGAAACAAAGGTGTGGCTAATCCTTCCTGTATTTGCATATTGATTGAAGTAATTGGCAAAGGCAACTCCTTGAGCTATGGTTGGGGTTCTCCAGCGATCGTTTAATTTTGATCCGTTGGGTTGGAGACCATTACAAGGGTCTTGTGTTGTTGTGGTAGTTTCAGTCGCCAATGGATAAGGCGCATTAAAAGGATAGTATGTAGAACCAAAATTATTTACTTGTTGACCATAGCTTGGAGTAGGTGTTGTTACTCCATAAGGTTTTAAACTGCTGGCATAGGTAATAGAAGTGCCTTCATGATTTCTATGTTGCCATCTTGTAAACCCATCTAAATTGGTAAATCCTTGGGATTTGTCATAATATAGGTCACCTCTGGACCAATTTACTGCGACCGTATTGGAAGTAGCAGGAACTTTAATTCCCAAATCAAAAGGTACGACACTTAATCTGGAAGACATACCTTTTCCAATCCTAACTTTATCAGTAAACGTTTTATTATAAATCCTTGGAGGAGCTGGACGATCTAAAACTAACCAAGGTTCTACCGTATAGGTGAAATCATTGATATAATCATTTTCACCAGCAGGTATTGTGAAAATAAATCCATGGTAAGAAGTTACAGGGTAATTCAGATTATATGCATAATTGCTTAATGCATTGACATATACTGGTGTTGTTACTTTTGATTTGCTTGTAAAAGTTCCAGAAAGCAAATTAAAAACACCCTGCTCAATTACATTTGCATGTACTCGGATATAGGGTCTTGAGGCATCTTGGCTTAGAAATTTCGCAAGATCAGCTTTTGCAGCGAATCCTCCGGTCAAAACATTCATTTCAACCATCGCCATCATGTGTTTGAAGGTAATCTTTACTTTTGTTTCTGGTATTTTACCAGCTTCAACACCTGTAGTAAATGTACCGAAGGCATATAAGAAATCCTCATTCTTAACATTTAGGTTTGGATTGTTTTTATTGGCGGTAGGAATAGGTTCTAATGGAGCTGAAGAGTAGTAGGAATAGGAGAACCATTTATACGTTGTTCCTTGTTTCAGTTTGGTCGTTGTTGGGGGAGTCAGACTGCCCGCCGTTCCATCTAGTTCGTCTATAAAATTATTGTTCTGATCATAAATCATCACTCGGAATTTTACACCATTTGTTAATTGACGGCCACCAGGAATGACTTGGGCAGGAATATAATTGTCTGGATATTCAGGTGCCAAAGCTATATTTCCATTATGTTGGGTTCTTCCGCTCGTTTTGATCTTTTCATTTAAGTTCACGCGAAGTTCTTCTTTCCAAACAGAAAATTCAACATCCTCTTCTTTATATTGTTGAACATTAACCAAGTTATAAGAAAGATTAGATTTTTGGCTGCTTGATTTTTTTCCTAAAGGATCATCGCCATTTTCAGGGTTATCTATATTGGTTTCTGTATTTACATCAAAAGAAACTTTGAGGCCATCGGCACCGATGGGATCATTTACATCTTTTTGACAACTAAAAAGTGCGAAAACCATTAAAATACTGAATGGTTTTAAAGTATATTTTTTCATAAAATAATTATTATAGGTAATAAATGAGCAGCT
This sequence comes from Sphingobacterium tenebrionis, assembly GCF_037126265.1. NCBI lineage: Bacteria > Pseudomonadati > Bacteroidota > Sphingobacteriia > Sphingobacteriales > Sphingobacteriaceae > Sphingobacterium > Sphingobacterium tenebrionis. The sequence continues at coordinate 52,897 of NZ_JAYLLN010000025.1, read as the reverse complement.
TACCAATCCTCCGTGTGGGTAGGGTTGTCTTGTTGAGAGTCGGGATTAAAATTCCAAGGATCAACATCCGGGGAGGCTTCATTATTTGGTCCGATAAAAGTTGCTCTTGCAGAGCCGGTTGCTATGCTGTTTTCTATTGCAATTTCATAATATTGCAAGTCAGGACTTGAATACTTTTTTTTCATATAGAGAGATGCGTTAGTGTGAAATAAAAATTTTCGTTTTACATAAACGTTAAAATTTAACCGCAAGGTAATATTTATATGCGCGTATTAATAACCTAAAGTATAGTTGAAATTGATAATGTGGCTAAAATATTACAAAATAAAAGGTGTTTGTTGAAACATTTATATTTTTAATGCCAATAAATTATCAAAATGAAAATGTTTAAACAATTAATTATAGATTTATAATATTATTTGTTAAAACATATATGGAAAAACGTGTTTTACCAGATTAGGGAATTTTACCTATCTTAGGAATACTTGAAATCAACCCGAATGAAAAATATTTATTTGCTAATCAGTTTCTTCATGTTATCCTTCAATTCATCTGCACAGACTAAAATTGAAATTTTTGACCCTTCATTTTTGGAGCTTATTGATTCCACCTCACAACTTGAGTTACTTGCCGATGGTATGAAATGGGCAGAGGGACCAGTTTGGGATGGGAAAAATAATCGATTGCTGTTTAGTGATCCAGCTTTGAATACGATTTTTAGTTGGGATGAAAAAAATGGTAAAGAAGTATTTCTTCATCCCTCTGGTTTTGACGGAGATGGACACTATAGTGATGAACCTGGAACAAATGGCTTATTGATTAACAAGATTGGGAAATTGATTGCATGTGATCATGGTAATCGTCGGATTGCGGTTATTGATCTGGATAATAAAACTAAAAATTTGTTTGCTGGCAATTGGGATGGAAAGCGTTTTAACTCTCCCAATGATATCTGCGAACATCCCGCGGGATATTATTTTTTTACTGATCCACCATATGGATTACCGCATCGGGAAAAAGATTCCGTAAATAAGGAAATTCCTTTTAATGGGGTTTATTGTCTATCTGACGATGGTAGGGTAAGCCTTTTGATAGATCATCTCGATCGTCCAAATGGAATAGCACTTTCGCCTAAAGCTGAACAGCTTTTTGTAGCCTTGAGTGATGGAAATAATCCTTATATAATGCGCTATGCATTAAAAGGTAAGAGTATTCAAGGTGAAGGAACAGTATTCTTTGATTTTAAGAAGAATTTTCCAAATGAATCGATGGCTGCAGATGGTATCAAGATCAATAAGCAGGGTGATGTATTTGCAGCGGCAGGTAAAAGTATTGTGGTAATTAATAAACAAGGTAATCCTATTGGAAGGATCCATACCGGAAATCCAACGGCAAATTGTGCGTTTGGGGATGATGGTTATCTTTATATTACGGCTAAGGATAAATTGATGCGGGTTAAATTAAAGAGCCTAGATTAATCCAAGAAAGTAAATCTTATTGAAAAATTTTATATTTGAATAACAATCAAATACATCTAAACCTATGAAAACAACCCTATTAACCACCGTATTGTTATTTCTTTATGTCCTGTGCTTTGCGCAGGTAAAAATTGAAGTTGCCTGCAACCATCCAGATTGGAATTATCTACTGAATGAAGAAGTTACCTTTAGCTATAAGATAACAGGAGCTGAAGACCTTAAAGGACCATTGGAAATCAACTATCAAATTGGGGAAGAGAAAATGCCACCTTTAAAAATTGGAGAAATCAAAGATTTTGAAGGAACTATAAAAGGAGGAACAATGACAAAACCAGGATTCTTACGTTGTACGATTCTTGGAACCGGGGCGGGTAAAACAATAAAAGGGATGGCGACTGCGGCTTTTGAAGCACAAAAAATTCAGCCTACAGTTAAACTACCTGCTGATTTTGAATCTTTTTGGACCAATGCGATCACTGATGCCCGGAAGATACCTTTAGATCCAATAATGACAGAGATACCTGAGCAATCTAACGAAAAAATCAAGGTTTATGCCATTAATTTTCAGAATAATATGAAGGTTGGACGCTTATATGGCGTACTTACTGTACCTAATAAGGAGGGGAAGTTTCCCGCGGTTTTATTAGTTCCTGGAGCTGGTATTAGACCATATAATGCAAATAAGGATTTTGAAAATGAAGATATTATAACCTTAAACATGGGTATTCATGGTATCCCAGTTGATTTACCCAAGGAACTATACAGCAGTTTGGCTAAAGCCTCGCTTTTTGAATACCCTTTCATGAATTTAAATAGTAAAGATCATTACTATTATAAAAGAGTGTATGTTGGCTGTGTTAAGGCAGTTGATTTTATCTTTGGATTGGATAAATTCAACGGTCAGGATGTGGCTGTAAGCGGAGGTAGTCAAGGAGGAGCACTTGCCATAGTTACGGCTGCACTCGATCCTAGAATTAAATATTTGAGAAGTAATTATCCAGCTTTATGCGACTTGACAGGATATTTACACCAAAGGGCAGGAGGCTGGCCTCATATCCTAAATCAGCAAAATGCCCCACGTTATCAAGCTGAAAAATATATCGAAAATCTCGCATATTATGATGTGGTTAATTTCGCGAGATTCGTAAAGGTTCCTGGTTTCTATACTTGGGGATATAATGATGAAACTTGTCCACCGACTTCCTATTATTCCGCTTTCAATATGATCACTGCTCCAAAGGAATTATTGGTGAAAAAAGAAACCGGTCATAATACCCTGCCAGAACAGCATCAGGCACAGGTCAAATGGTTAGCCGAAAGGTTGAACAAGAAGAACTAATGAATTTAAGAGGTCTTTAATTGGTTTTCAAAACTAAGAAAGACCTCTTTTACCAATTGGATCAATTCCTGTTTTTCGTTCTCTTGAATAGGAAGTTCATTCAAATGCCTTCTGAAATCCTGCCAATTTTCCATACCTTTTTCTCCATCTCCCATAAAAAATGATAAAGACTGATCAATCCCTCTTTTTTCAAGCATTTTTGCAATATAGGGACCACCCAAAGCAGATCCTTCTAATACATATATAGCGCTTAATGCCTCTTTTAAAGAGGAAATGTCTGGATGTTTTAAGGGACTTATTGCTGGAGCTTCCGACCCCATACTCATTAAATCATCGATAATTTTACGGGACCTTTGGTAGTTGGGTTTGTGGGGATAATTTCCTTCCTCCAAATATGGAAGACTAGCGTCTTCTATGGATTTGTAAAAACGGTAAAAATCCAATAAAAGCATTTTATATGCATCCAGATTATTTACATTTTTTATCCGTTGTATGACGGTTTTCTCCACTTGTTGATGGATAGCAAGGGTTTCTTTTTTAAGAATATCGGCAAAATTATTCATGGAATGTTTTATCAATCGTATAATCAGGGAAAAATATTACTATTTCGGTTCCTACTCCTAAGTTACTTTCAATGGAAATTTTTAGGTTCAGTTTATCGACTATCCTTTTTACAATGGCCATTCCGACTCCCGATCCTTCAAAGCCAGCAGAATTGGACATGCGTTTAAAAATTTCATACACTGTTTCCAACTCGCTTTTCTTGATACCGATTCCATTGTCTATTACTTTATAGTTCACTCCATTGTCTAATTGCTCGGATGAAATGGAAACTGTTGGGTTTTTGCTCTTGGAAGAATATTTAATGGCATTACCTATGATATTGACAAATAACTGGTAAACCAGCGTCTTTTCTCCATAAACAGGCAATAATTCGCCAAAAGACACATTTAACCCCCCAGAGCTATACCGCTCTCTGGCAATTTCTACAATTTCTTTAATGAATTTATCGGTACTAATTAATACAGGTTGATAATCAAATACACTGGCTTTTGAAAAGCTGTGGATCTTATCGAGCATATTAACGATATTATTAACGCCATCCAAGATATTCTGTGTCATTTTTTTCTTTAAACCGTCTGGTACGGAATCTCTAACACTCAAGAATTCTCCCGAAAGCTTAATGGCAGTAAGCGGATTTTTCAAATCATGGCTAATGGTATAGGCATAGGTATCCAACGCATTATTCATCTCTATCAACTGCTCATTGAGGGCAGCAATTCGTGAAGCCTTCTTTAACATTCCCTGTTGAAGTACGTCCTTGATTCGTTGAAGAAACAGCACTTCTCTTTGGGTCCATTTTATGGCTGATCCTTTCACTTCCTCCATATACAATTGAAAAGAAGTTCGTGGAGAAGGCTTTAACACCTGGTCGGCTTCATCCAATACAAAATCCTTTTCCGGTTTTCCTGCCCATTTTTTTATCACTGGTGTTTCCTTTCGGAACCAGATCAATGTAAACCCTAATGGGCCTTCAATTGGCAGAAAGGCTATTCCTGGAAAATCTTCAAAAAACAGACTGGAATCCATATTGGAATATTTATCATGAAGATTGCTCAAATAAATATCCTTAAGTTCCGATTTCACAGAAGAGATAAAATTAGAGATCGATGATTTCCCAGGTGTTTCTCCAAAGGTCATTATTTCGTCCCCTTGAATAATAGCTATTCCATCACTGATCATAGCTTCCATCAGTTGGGGCATGATCGGTTCTAAGTCTCTAAAAACATTGTTTTTTAAATAAATAGCCTCTTTTATCTGACTTTCTAATTTCTGAGATTCACCCAGATAGGTGAGTTTTTCCTCATGCTCTAGATATTGAAACCTCGACGCTGCATAATGGGTTAGGGTGAAAGCTAGATTCCTTCGTTGAAGGTCTACATGTAATGGCATTTCGTTTTGACAACATACCAATCCCCAGAGCTTTCCTTTTACGATGATTGAAATACTTAGACTTGATCGAAATCCACCATTTCTTAAATATTGAAGATGGATAGGGGAAAGGGACCTGATCCCAACCCTTTGCAAATCGATTTCTTCACCAATACTGATCATATGATTAGGCGCTACATCCGTGTCTACAATAAAACGAATGTGGTTTTTGCTATATAACGCTCTTGCTTGCTGGGGGATATCGAATTCTGGATAATGAAAACCTAAGAAAGATGATAATGACTGATCCTTCAGATGCTCGGCAACCACAATGCCGCTGCTATCCTCTAAAAATTGATAGATCATCACTCTATCAAAGCCCATTAATTCTCCTAAAATATCACTGAGATCTTGCCAAAGGGAATCCTGGGATTGTGAAATCTTTTGAAGGTAGGAATTAAAAGATAAATTGAGATTTCCTTGTTTATTATGCTTAACCTCAAATTCCAAGTAAAGTAACCCATTGGTCCAGTACATGGATAAGTAAAACTCTTGATCCTCCACGACGAATTCTTGGGAGAAACGATGAGGATTCTCAGCTTGGTTCTGCTCAGAAAGTTCATCAAAAGCATGTTGGATTTTTTCAAATGGAAGGCGAAGAATTCCCTGGATGTTTTTATCTAGCCAATCCCCCTCATGAAAAACCTTATTTAAAGGCTCAATAACTTGACTATGGGTTTTGACTTTCAAATCCTTGTCGAGGATTATCAATATCCCGTAAGGTTGTATCAGTCCTAAAAGATGAATCTGTTCATCTTCACATTTATTAGAAATTTTATTCATTGAAATCAAGCTATTTTAAGATATAATTACTGGAAAAATGGATCTAAATCCATGAATTTTTATTATGGAATTAGATTTTTTTGTTAATGTGAAGTAATTATAATTTGTGATGCAATTTACCTAATTAAATATAGAAAACAGCTTAATAATTGTTTTATTTTATTTCTTCCATTACAACGCTGTTTAAATGATTTTATATAGAATTATTTAATATTTTAATAATGCAAATATAAATTAGTGTGCCTTGCAATTCGCTGATTAAAAAACCAATTTTAGGTTGAATTATTTTAAAATCAAATTGTTATGCTCCATAATGATCTTTTGAAGCTCCGAAGATTACTTGAGGATATATTAAAAGTCCTACTTAGAACCATGAGTCTCTATGAAAATCGCTTAATTCCCTCCGAAGTGCAGCAGGTAAACCCAGAAATCTCACAGCCTATGCAAGTAGAATTATTGGGTACCCAGGAAGTTCTGAAACTGTTAAATATCAGTGAGAGCACTTATTATCGATTGGTAAAGAACGGTTCCCTTATCCCTACTAAAATTGGAAGCCGCCATTATTATAGGAAGAATGATTTGGATGCCATATTTGAGTTATTCCGCAGAAAAAAATGAGTACAAAAAAAAAGAGTGCATTTGCACTCTTTTTTCTTATTTCTCGATTTCTTTCAAGCTGGACATTTTTTTGTATTCCAAAAATCCTTTAATGTCTTCGAAATGTTCCCTAACACGTTTATTTCCAAATTCAAATACTTTTTTTGCCAAACCATCCAAGAAATCACGATCATGGGAAACTAGAATCAAGGTGCCATCAAAATCCTGAAGAGCATCCTTGATGATATCCTTGGTTTTCATATCCAAATGATTGGTAGGCTCATCCAGAATCAACACATTAACAGGTTCCAACAATAATTTGATCATAGCTAAACGGGTCTTTTCTCCTCCTGATAGTACCTTTACCTTTTTGGTGGTATCATCTCCGCTGAACATAAAAGCACCCAGTAGGTCCTTTATTTTTACCCTTACATCACCAACTGCAATCTGATCAATCGTTTCGAATACGGTCAGCTCTTCATCCAGTAAGGAGGCCTGATTTTGGGCGAAATAACCAATTTTTGCATTATGGCCAACTTTTAAACTCCCTTCAAAATCAATTTCTCCCATGATTGCTTTAATCATGGTTGATTTTCCTTCTCCATTTTTACCTACAAAAGCTACTTTTTCACCTCTTTCGATCACCAAATTTGCTTTTTCAAAAACTAAATGATCACCATAGGATTTCGTTAGGTCTTCTACCATTACAGGATAAGTTCCTGATCTTGGGGAAGGAGGGAATTTCAATCGCAATGCGGAAGTGTCGACCTCATCAATTTGTATGATCTCCAGTTTTTCCAGCATTTTCACGCGTGATTGAACCTGTAAGGTTTTAGAGTAAGTACCTTTAAAGCGGTCTATGAATTCTTGATTATCGGCTATAAATCGCTGCTGCTCTTCATACGCTTTGATCTGGTGTTGCCTACGCTCTTTACGTAACTCAAGGTAATGGCTGTATTTAGCCTTATAATCGTAGATTTTACCCATAGTTACCTCGATCGTTCTATTGGTGATATTATCAACAAAAGCACGGTCGTGGGAAATCACCATAACTGCTTTAGCCTGTGTTACCAGAAAATCTTCGAGCCATTGGATACTTTCGATATCCATATGGTTGGTAGGCTCATCGAGTAGGATAAGGTCTGGTTTCTTTAGGAGTATTTTTGCCAGTTCGATACGCATTCTCCATCCTCCAGAAAATTCAGAAGTTTGACGGTTGAAATCCGATCTTTCAAATCCAAGGCCTTTTAATACCTTTTCAATTTCAGCATCATAATTCGTTTCCTCCAAGGAATAGAATTTTTCACTCAATTCGGAAACCCGCTCGATCAATTTCATGTAATCGTCCGATTCATAGTCCGTCCGTACATTCAATTGTTCGTTAAGTTCAATTAATTCCTTCTCCATGCTGTTCTGTTCATCAAAAGCTTTAGCTGTTTCTTCAAAAACAGTTAAGCCGTCCTGAGTCAGTAAATGTTGCGGAAGGTAAGCAATAACAGCATCTTTGGGTCCTGTGACATTTCCTGTTGTAGGTTTTCCGACTCCAGCAATAATTTTTAATAAAGTAGATTTTCCAGCGCCATTTTTACCCATTAAGGCAATTTTATCATTTTCATTGATAGAGAATGAAACGTCTGAAAATAAAGTGGTTCCTCCAAAGGAAACGGATATATTATTTACATTAATCACTTGTAGGCAATTTTAATAAGTTGCAAAGATAATGTAACTTTATTAACCTAATAAATTATCATGAAAATAAACCTATTCATTTTTTCCATTCTCTTTTTGAGTTCAGGCTTTGTATTTGGCCAATTAAAATACGCAAATGACAAGATCAAAACTGGCGCTGACCAAACAGAACTTTATATTCCTCAATTAAAAGGTAAAAGGGTTGCTCTGATTGCCAATCAAACGAGCATTATTGGTAAGTCCCATTTATTGGATAGCCTTGTTAAAAGAGGGATAAATGTGGTAAAAGTATTTGGCCCGGAACACGGTTTTAGAGGGAATGCCAGTAATGGTACCGAGGTTGGGGATGAAGTTGATAAGGGAACTGGGGTAAAGATCATTTCTTTATATGGCGCCAAAAAGAAACCATCTAAGGAAGATTTAGCTGATGTGGATGTCTTGATCTATGATATTCAGGACGTAGGATGTAGGTTTTATACCAATATTAATATTTTGAGGGATGTGATGGAATCTGCAGCACAATATGGAAAGGAAATGCTGATTCTTGATCGTCCAAATCCTAATGCCTATTTTGTTGATGGCCCCATTCTGGACATGAAAAACAAATCGGGAATAGGCCAATTTCCTATTCCAATTGTCCATGGATTAACAGTTGCGGAGTTTGCCCAGATGGCAAATGGGGAAGGTTGGCTGGAAAACAACTTGAAGGTAAAATTAAGGGTCATTAAAAATGCAAACTACAAACATGATATGTTGTATAAACTGCCTATCTATCCATCTCCGAATCTAAATACCCCAGAAAGTATCTTATTATATCCTAGCACCTGTCTTTTTGAAGGGGTTTCACTCAATCATGGTCGGGGAACAGATTATGCTTTTACGGTAGTGGGCGGACCAATGTATAAAGGGATTTATAACTTCAATTATACACCGGTTTCTATGCCTGGTCGAGCGGAAGACCCCTTGTACCAAGATCAAGTTTGTTATGGCTTGGACCTACGCCAAACAGACCTGGAAGAATTGGTGAAATCGAAAAAAATTAACCTGGAATGGATGATGGAACTCTATGCAAAACATCCCAACAAGGCACGATTCTTCGACCGATCCATTCATCGTCAAATTGGAAATATCGATTATTTGGCTGGTGTATCTGAATTTAAGGAGCAGATTAAAGCAGGTTTATCTGAAGAAGAGATTAGAAAGAGCTGGGAACCTGGGCTTTCCGCTTACAAGAAAATGCGTAAGAAATATCTTTTGTACAAATAAAGAAATATAGCTTTTACTAATAAAGAGCTACAAAAAATAAATAGCATGAAATATTAAGTGTTTTTTTTTGAAAGTAGAAGTATGGTGAATTTAATTTTTCCATACTTTTATTTTTTAATCACACGTTTTTATGATGCATAGCATGCTCCCAATGGTATTGGTCATGGTATTATTGATTGTAATACTGACTATTTGGGCTAACAAATTGAAGATCGCCTATCCGATATTATTGGTGGTCGCCGGACTTTTGACCTATTTTATCCCAGGTCTTCCAGTTATCAAAATCGATCCCGACCTCATATTTTTCATCTTTCTACCACCCTTATTATTTGAGGCTGCATGGACAATCTCTTTTAAGGAAATGAAAAAATGGTGGCGGATTATTGGAAGTTTCGCTTTTCTGGTGGTTTTCTTTTCTGCCTTGTTGGTGGCATTGGTTTCCAATCAGATGATCCCGGGATTCTCCATTGCCTTAGGATTTGTGCTAGGAGGGATAGTATCACCTCCAGATGCTGTAAGCACTGGGGCAATTACCAAATTTGTGAAAATACCTAAATCCACGTCGACAATTCTAGAAGGAGAAAGCTTATTGAATGACGCTTCCTCCTTAATCATCTTTCGATTTGCTTTGGTTGCCGTTGGAACCGGCCAATTTATTATACAAGAAGCGGCTGTTGACTTCCTATGGATGTTGTTTGGTGGTGTAGGGATAGGTATTCTGATCGCTTTGGTTTTTATGTGGATCCATAAATATTTCTCCACAGATGCCCCTTCTGATATTGCGCTGACTTTAATAGAACCTTATTTCATGTATTGGGTGGCAGAGCAATTCCATTGTTCCGGCGTGTTAGCTGTTGTTTCTGGGGGGTTATTTTTGTCTGCTAGACGGATGAGCTACTTAGCAAGTACAAGTAGGGTTAAAGGATATTCTGTATGGGAGAGTTTTACATTTATCTTGAACGGAATGGTGTTCTTGCTGATCGGATTAGAACTTCCGGAAATCGTTGCAGCTATTAAGTCTCATGGAATTCCTATTGGTACAGCTATGGGCTATGGGGTGATCGTTACTGTGGTGCTGATCCTTGCCAGAATTTTGAGCTCGTATGCTGCTATGTTTGCCACAGTTATTTTTAGACCAGCGGTTGCACACTAGAACCAATTCAGTAGAAGGCGCTGGTATTTGCCTATCATGTTAGGATGGACCGGTATGCGTGGGGTGGTATCCTTGGCAGCAGCCTTAGCCATCCCCTTAACATTGCCTTCGGGTGAACCTTTTCCCTATAGAAACCTCATCTTGTTCATTACCTTCGTGGTGATATTATTGACCCTTGTGGTACAAGGGCTTACCCTGCCTTATTTTATTAAAAGATTTAAAATATTTGAGGGACTTGAAGATGAGGAGCAGATAGCGCAAAATACCCGGTTGAAAATGAAAGTTGGTCTGAGAAAGCATGTCTACCAACATGTTAAATCCAAATATGAAACCGAATATGCAGGTCATGCGGGTATGGAAAAGATATTGAAGCACTGGGAGGATCAGTCCAAAGTACAAGAAACCAATTGGATGGATGACATCAGTAAAAACATGCTGTTTGAGATTTTTCAAGTGCAACGAGAATACCTCGCAGAATTAAATAAAAGTGAAGAGTTTGATGAAGAGTTGATCAGGCATCAGATCTATCAAATCGATCTGGAAGAGGAAAGGTTGAAAGCTGTTTAGGATTATAATTTAACGATTTTTTAATAAACAATTTTAAAGCTTTTCCTCAAATAAGCATAAATTACCTTGCATTTAAAAGCATGGAATATTATATTTGTTATCGTTAACAGGATTAACAATAACCCAATATAAACTATTCCATGTCAAAAACCTATTTCTACAATGGAGCAATAATTCTATCTGATTCCCAAATTTCTAATGGTTATGTATTGGTTGATGGAACTAAGATTTTAGATTTTGGTCATGGTGAAATAGCAGTTGAATCAGATACCGTCAAGATAAATTTGAATGGGAGATACCTTTCTCCGGGCTTTATCGATCTTCATGTACATGGTGGAGGTGGTTTCGATTTTATGGACGCAACATTAGAGGCGTTCTTAGGCATCGCAAATACTCATGTTCAATTTGGTACTACAGCCATGTGTCCAACCAGCCTTACTGCAGAATTATCTGGTATTTATGCAGTGTTGGACTGTTACGAAGAAGCATTAAAAATGAATGATACAGGAGCAGCATTTCTTGGGATACACCTAGAAGGACCATATCTAGCTTTAAGTCAAAGAGGAGCCCAAGACCCTATATATATCCGTGACCCGGAACCATCAGAATATATGGGTATTCTTTCATATTCTCCCCATATCATCCGTTGGAGTGCAGCACCCGAACTCCCCGGAGCATTAAAATTTGCAGATTATTTAACAGAAAATGGTGTTTTGCCTTCTCTTGCTCATACCGATGCGATTTATGAAGAGGTCCTCGAAGGATTTAACCATGGATTCTCATTAGCTACCCATTTTTATTCTGCGATGTCCGGAATAACCCGAAAAAATGCGCAACGTTTCGCCGGTACCATAGAAGCGGGATATCTAATCGATGACATGGATGTGGAAATCATTGGAGATGGAATCCATGTTCCACCACCATTATTAAAACTTATTTATAAGATAAAAGGCCCAGACAGGATCGCCTTGGTAACTGACGCAATGCGTGCAGCAGCTATGCCAGAGGGACAAAGTATACTAGGTCGGGCATCAGATGGATTACCTGTGATCGTGGAGGATGGTGTAGCAAAATTAATGGACAGATCAGCGTTTGCAGGAAGTGTGGCAACAGCCGATCAATTGATCAGAAATTATGTGCGATTGGGAGAGGTACCTTTAGTAGAAGCCATTAAAATGATGTCTCAAACACCAGCACGTATATTGAATATAAATCATCGTAAAGGAAAAATTGAAAAAGGCTATGATGCTGATCTGGTAATTCTAAATGAGGATTTGTTCGCAGAATTGACCATGGTTATGGGGGATATCAAATTTCAAAAATATAGTTAAGCAGGCATGAGTGAAAAGAAAAATTTACAAGGAGTAAAGGAGATTGCTAAACTTGCCAATGTTTCCATTGGAACAGTAGATCGGGTATTGCATAATAGACCTGGAGTTGCCAAAGCGACAAAGGAGCGTGTTCTTGCCATTCTGAATGAACATAATTATTCACCTAATCTGATCGGAAGAGCCCTTTCAAAACGTAAATTGATCACTTTGGCAGTTATGGTTCCTAAAAGTTCAGAAGAATCGGCTTTTTGGGATGCTCCTTTGAAAGGCATTCAACGTGCGGTCTCTGAATTAGAAATTTACCAAGTTAAATTGGAGTTATTTTTATTTGATCAGAATGACCGTTTGAGTTTTATAGAAAAAATTGAAGAGCTTAAAAAAGCAAAAGTAGATGGTTTAGTCTTGGCTCCAACTTTCCTAAAAGAATCGAAACAAGTATGTCTATACTGTGACGAAGAAAATATTCCCTATAATTTTATAAATTCCAATCTCGAAGGATGTAATAATCTAGCATATTATGGGCCAAATCTATTTCAGAGTGGAACACTAGCGGCTAGGTTAATTAGTTTATTAAATAAGCCAAATGAGGAGTTTTTAATAGTCCATGTTTCCAAAGAACTAGAAGAAGATCATCATATTCTTATTAAAGAAGAAGGAGTAAGATCATTTTTCAAGGAACATAATATTGAACAAAATATGAAGCATCTAATTATATTAGGTACAGACTACAGCTATGTATCCAATAAATTAGAAACATACCTAAAATCATCTAACCCTAAAAGCATATTGGTTAGTAATTCACGAGTATCTACTATTGCAAGGTTTTTTGAGGAAAAGCAAATTTCAGGAATTAGATTAATTGGATTTGATTTTCTGCCAGAGAATGTGGAATACCTTCAGAAATCCACTATAGATTTTCTGATCTGTCATAAACCTCTCGAACAAGGCTATCAATCGATCATGTCTCTATTTGCTCAAGTTAATACCCAGAAAACACCACCTAAAATCAATTATTCTCCTCTGGATGTAATCTGCAAGGAAAATTACCACTATTACCAAAACTAAATCTTTATGAAGAACTTAATAATCCTCGTATTTACTTTTTTGAATGTTTTATTCATAAATGTCTCTGCCCAATCAAAGAACAGTGATTTTAAGGTTAAAGGCTTTCATTTGGACCTAAGGGTTCAAGTGATGAAAATACCGGCATTAAAATCATTTGCAAAGCAATTGAAGGATGGGGGTATGAATACATTAATTATGGAATGGGAGGCTACTTATCCATTCAAAAACCATCCTTTGATCCCTAATCAATTCGCATATACTAGGGAGGAAGTTATTGATTTCGTGAATTATTGTGAAAACTTAGGAATTGATGTGATTCCACTTCAACAAAGTTTTGGTCATGTGGAGTATATCTTACGTCATTATCGATATAAGGAACTCCGTGAGGATCAAAAGGATTATTCGCAGATAAATCCACTTAAAGAAGACCTGGCGAAAGAATTGTTTAGAGATCTATTCAATGATTTGATCAGTACACATCAATCAGAATATATCCATATTGGTGGAGATGAAACTTACTTACTTGGACATTCTAAGGAATCGCAAAAGAAAGTTGCAGAATTTGGTAAGGGAAGGCTTTATGGCGATTATATAAAACTTCTTTGTGAATTGGTCGTAAGTTTGGGCAAAAGACCTGTACTATGGGCAGATATTGCCATGAAATATCCCGACGCACTTAAAGGTTTACCAAAAGAAACAATCTTTGTGGATTGGAATTATGGTTGGGACATCAATATGTTCGGCAAACATAGTAATCTTTTGCAGTCTGGGTTTGAGATTTGGGGGGCTCCATCTTTAAGGTCACATCCTGATAATTATTATATCACCCAATGGGAAAAACACCTCAGAAATATCCGCGAATTTATTCCCTTGGCACGTGGTTTTGGATATCAAGGCATGGTCATCACATCTTGGTCAACATCCGGGTTGTATTCCAGTTTATGGGAATCCCCAAAAGATTTAGTTGAACTGTATCCTATTCGTCGCGTTTACCCATTATCTGGATTCAACCTCTTGATTTCAGCCTACTTTGAAGCGATGAAAAGTGATAGGCCATTACAGGTAGACAACTTTGTTTTAGACTATGCCAAAAGGCAATATGGATTCAATGACCAAGAATCAAAACGATTCTGGAAAGCTCTTCAGGCCAATCCTTATGAAATAAATCAAGGTGTAGTTGGATCCTCCGATTTGACCATTCAAACTATAAAAGATAGTGCAGAATGGGTCCTGAGGGAATTGCAGGAATTAAACCCTAAAAACAATAAAACAGAATATGCTCATTACCCCTTAATGGCAGAAATCCGAGCCCAATACCTTGGTTATATGCTAATTGAACAGCAATTGAACCTAGCTGATTTTGATTCCGCAAAGCTACCTGCCATAATACAAGAATTAAAAGGAATTTTGGATAATAACCTGGATGAGCGTTTTGAAAAACTGAATGGTGACTTTATTTATACTCGTGAAATTCAGGATGAACATGATCTTAGAAATAGGAAAGTACGCCTCTTGTACGAGCGATTAACAAGAATGGGAAAAAGCGATTAAAACCTTGGGTCATGAAGAATTATCAGGAAGTTTCAGTTCAATCCTTGACAACAGGACAGAAAAGAATGTCGGTATTGATCATTGCAATCATGTTTTTTGTTTTTGGTTTTGTAACCTGGATAAATGCCATTCTGATTCCCTATTTCAAATTAGCGTTTGAATTAAATCATTTTGAATCCTATCTAGTTGCATTTGCATTTTACATTGCCTATCTCGTGATGTCTTTACCTGCTGGATACTTCTTAAATAGATTTGGTTTTAAAACTGGGATGATGCTGGGTTTTTTTGTGATGTCAGTTGGCGCCTTCTTATTTATTCCAGCTGGTGCCGTCAGATCATACCCTTTATTCCTTCTTGGATTATTCACTTTAGGTATTGGTCTTTCAGTCCTACAAACAGCTGCGAATCCTTATGTGACGATATTGGGAGATAAAGAGCGAGCCGCCCAACGATTTAGTATCATGGGGATCTGTAATAAAATGGCTGGCATTATTGCTCCATTATTGTTCGCGGCTATTATTCTTAAGCCGGAAGATAAAGAATACTTTGAATCAATACTGACCTTATCTCCCCAGGAAAAAAATCTTGCTCTAAATGGATTGACACAAAGGGTCATTGTTCCGTATGGGATTGTGGGCGTCGTGTTAATCGGATTGGGTTTATTGATCAAATTCTCGCCATTACCTGAAATAAATACTTCAGAGGATGGGAAATCTGATCTATCTGATGCTAAAGTAAAGCCCAATATCTTCGCTTTTCCTCATTTGGTTTTAGGAAGTGTTGCTATATTTTTTCACGTTGGTTCCCAAGTAATTGCGGTAGATAGTATCATTAATTATGCTCAACATCATGGCTTAAGCTTCTATGATGCCAAAACTTTTCCTTCATATACGCTTACTGCTACGATTATAGGGTATTTATTGGGGATCTTTTTGATCCCGAAATACATCAGCCAATTATCGGCCTTGAAATTCTGCACCTGCTTTGGTCTGATATTATCTACAGGGATTTTATTCTTTAACGGGGAGATTAATCTTTTGGGTTATCACACGGATGTTTCCGTCTGGTTCTTGGTTTTATTAGGTTTCGCCAATTCGATGATTTGGGCTGGGGTATGGCCATTAGCCTTATCAGATTTGGGTAAATATCTTAAAATTGGCGCTTCTTTATTGGTAATGGCCCTGTGTGGAAATGCTATCCTACCGATGCTGTATGGGTATTTTGCTGATTATATGGGTCTGCGGGAAGCCTATTGGGTATTAATACCATGTTACGCATATCTCATTTATTATGCTTTTCACGGATATAAACTCAGAAACTGGAAAACTTAATATTTATCCCTGTCGCTCGACTCCCGAAGGATAAGTTCGGTTTTTATTAAAATTTCTTGGTAATCGGTGTGTTCGAAATCAGGGTCTTCAATTTGCTGGATAAGAAGTTTCGATGCTACTTTGCCCATGGAATAAGCATTATCGTCTATACTGGATAATTGGGGGTCAACAACCTTGGAAATAGGGTAATTACTAAAACCTATAATCGCGATATCCTTTGGGATTTGAAATCCCAATTTTTTAAATACTTGTATAGCGGCTGCGGCAGTATAATCATTTGCACAAACTAATCCGTCTATTTTCATATTCGAATTAGCCAAAGATTGAGCCAACTCCAAACCCTCCTCATAACTCAAATGCTTGGCTTCCTTTATCAATTCTTCTTGTACAGTTAATCCTTGCTGAAGTAATGCATCTTTATATCCTTGTAAACGAGATTGGAAAATGCCTACCGATTGGTCTCCAGAAATATGTGCAATCTGCTTACAGCCCATTTGAATTAGATGTTCAGTTGCCTTAAAGGATGCTTCATGATCATTGATCATCACCTTGTTGGTTTTTAAACCTGTTGCATTTCTGTCATATACCACCAAGGGGATATTGGCTTTTTTTAACTTTTTGAGATGTTCATAGCGATGTGTTTCTAAACCAGGACAAATTATTAATCCGGCAGCCAAAGAACTCTCCAGCATTTGCACAATCTCCTTTTCTTTTTTGTAATTATCCTGGGATTGAAAAATGGTTATTTGATAGCCGTTTTTATAAGCATAGTCTTCAATTCCACTAATTACTTTGGAATGAAAATCAATATCAATTCTTGGGCAAATCACCCCGATGGACTTTGTTTTTTTACTCCGGAAACTGGAAGCTATGGGGTCGATTGAAAAACCTAATTCCTTAACTTTTTCATTCACCATTTTTTTAGTAGCCTCACTGATCGCGGGATGATTCGATAAAACGCGGGAAACGGTTGAAGTCGAAACGTTCAATGCTTTTGCTATATCTTTTATGGTAATCCTTGGGGAATCTGCCTGTTTCATCCTTAAAAATTTATGGAACCTAATTTAATGTAATTTTTCTGTTATTCAAATTTATGAATCATATAATTTAATGCAATTGATTGCATTAAATTATATGTATAATTAATTTATAACCATAAAATAACGCAATGTGATATTTATTTTAATGCAAACATTTGCATAAATTATCTTAAAATCATAACTTGCTTACATAAACAAACAGATTGTAAACCTTTAATCTGAAATTATGATGATAACCACCCACCGATTTATGATTAAATTGGAAAGTCGAGTAGTTAGCAAAATACTCTTTCTCTTAGGATTGATTTTGTTAGCCTTCTTTACTGCCCAGGCGCAGACCAAAACTATTACAGGATATGTCAAGGATAGCAATAATGCTGGTTTGGCCGGAGTAACCGTCCAAGTCGCAGGCAGCTCTAAAGCAACAAGTACAAATGATCAAGGCTATTTTGAAATGACCAATATTTCTGTTGGTCAAGAATTGATATTCAGCTTTCAAGGATTTACCGAAAAACGTGTTACTGTCCAAAACCAAACTATTCTTCAAGTCACTTTAGAATTCAGTTCTACAGTCATAGAAGAAACAGTTGTAGTAGGGTATGGTCGCCAAAAGAAAAGAAACCTGACTGGATCAATTGTTTCGGTCGGTTCCAATGAGATTGAAAAAACCAGTTTACAAGATCCTATTTCCATTCTTCAAGGTCGTGCTGCCGGTGTTCAGATATCTTCAAACTCCGGTGCACCAGGTTCAGAAATGATGATTCGTGTGAGAGGAAATTCTTCTTTGAACTCAGGCAATAATCCATTGTTTGTCGTTGATGGCATTCCAATTGAGTCAAATTCTATCTCCTCCTTAAATGGTACAGAAAACTTTGGCCTCAATCCTTTGGCAGATATCAACCCAAATGATATTGCATCCATAGAGATATTAAAAGATGCAGCTTCCACAGCTATTTATGGTTCTAGGGCTGCAAATGGGGTTGTTATGATCACGACTAAGCGAGGTGCTGAAGGGAAACCTGAAGTCCTTGTCAATGCTACTACGGGCATTAGTAATCTCACCCGTAATTTAAGCGTGCTTAATGCTGCCCAATATAGAGAAGCTGTCTTGGATTCTTACTTTGCCCTACCAAATCCAGAAGAACCGTATTATACCATAATTGATTCTTTAAACCCAATGAACAATGGTGATGTAGATTGGCAGGATGAATTGATGCGTACAGCGAAGCAATATAAAATTGATGTTGCAGTAAGAGGTGGTACCAAAGCGGCAAAATATGCTTGGAGCACATCCTATTTAGATCAAGATGGGATAATTCTAAATTCGAATTACAAAAGGTTTACTTCCAGATTGAATGTTGATTTTGATCTAACGGATTACCTTAGAATAGGCCAAAGTATTTCTTATACCAATGGGGTGAACAATCGGACCAATGCTGCAGGAACGGGGAATTTAAGTATCATTCGAAGTTTATTGGTTAGACCTCCAAACATGTCCATGTACTTACCAGACGGTTCCTTGAATGGTTATATGATCGGTATGCGCAATCCAGTTGGAATGGCATTATATGCCACTAACCTCAATAAAAGTAATCGTATAATAGGAAGTCAATATGTAGAGGCTGATATATTTAAAGACCTGAAATTCAGATCAAATTTTAACTTGGATTATATATCCATGAAAGAGGAAGAATTTATGCCTTCGATATTAGATTATCGTGAGGGATATAATACAGGAGGGGTAAGAAATATTGGTAATCTCACTTGGGGAAATGAAAGTTATTTCACCTACCAAAAGAGTTTGGAGAATGTACATAATTTTGGAGGGGTTTTGGGTATGAGTTTCCAGAAGTGGCGATTTGATCGGACGGGACTTGATGGAATGTTCTTTCCAAGTGATGATATCAGAACGCTGAATGCCGCATCGGTCATTTCTAACCAAGGAGTGAATGTGGCTTCCGAACACGCCATGTTATCCTATTTTGGACGTGCTACCTATGATTATAGAGGTAAATACCTTCTAGAATTCAATCTACGAGCAGATGGATCATCCCGATTTGGTAGAGATAATCAATTTGGATTTTTTCCATCTGCCTCAGCCGGGTGGAGATTTAAGGATGAAGAAATGCTTAAAGATGCCAGTTGGTTAAGTGATGGTAAATTGAGGTTTAGTTTAGGAAGTACTGGTAATGAAGCGATTGGAGATTACACTTCACAGGGTGAATTTACCTTAGGAACGAATTACCTTGATTTTTCAGGAGCATCGCCTACTGTTATGCCAAATGCGAGTTTGAGTTGGGAGACAACGACACAATATAACCTTGGTCTGGAATTGGGCTTTTGGAACAATCGGGTTTTATTTACGACAGAAGCGTATTTAAAGCAAACACGTGATTTATTATATAATGTACCAATTCCAAATACTACAGGTTTCGAGTTTATTACTCAGAACATTGGAAATATTGAAAACAAAGGCTTAGAGTTTAGCTTACAAACTAAAAACTTACAAGGTGCATTCACCTGGAATACAGGTCTTAATATAAGTTTGAACCGGAATAAAGTAGCATCTTTGCCAGAAAACTTATTGACGAATGGGTATATCCAAAATGGGACATATCATATTTTACAAGAAGGACTGCCAATCGGTGTATTTTATGGATGGCGTTTTATGGGTGTATATGCGCGTGATGAAGATAATGTAAACAAAGTTACTCATGGTGCTAGCGGACCTGTTTTTGTGGGCGGTGATCCCATTTGGAAGGATTTAAATGGAGATAATATCATCAATCAGGATGACCGTGAAATTATTGGTTATGCTGAACCAAAATTCTTTGGTGGTATTTCTAACGATTTTAGTTATAAAAATTTCCATCTCAATGTATTCCTTCAGTATTCCGTTGGAAATGAAATATATAGTGAATTGAACCATCAAAGAAACTCTGTTGTACGGTACAATAATCTTTCTACAGATGCACTTGACAGGTGGCGAGAGCAGGGAGATATCACTAATTTTCCAAGATTGATTAGGGACGATCCAAAGCAATCAGATTCACGTGTTCAAAGTAGGTGGGTAGAAGATGGTTCTTACATCAAGTTGAAAAATGTAAACCTACGTTATAGTCTCAAACCCGAATGGACCCAAAAAATTGGACTCAGAAAGGTTGACGCCTTTATTAATGCCAATAATTTAATCACTTGGACCAAATATACTGGTTTTGATCCTGATGTAAATTCGTATTCCGGACTTCGGGTGGGCCTGGATGAGGGGTCTTACCCGCAGAGCCGTACGTTTATGTTTGGTTTAACATTTGGACTTTAATTTGAATTATCATGAAACTATCATTTAAATATATCATAGCCGCCTTTGTTTTGAGTGCTTCTAATACTTCTTGTTCAAGTTTTTTGGATAAAGAACCTATCAGTAATTTTTCGGGACAAGGTTTTTATAAAAAACCTGCCGATGCACAGGCCGGAGTGAATGGCATTTATAATTCTTTACAATCTGTTTTTCGTATAAACTTTGCTTATTGGGGTGAAGGTAGGGCAGATAATGTAACTACAAGACATTCAGGAGATCCATTTGCCTTACAGCAAAACAATCTTACACCAATCATTAATTCTGCACGTTGGGATAATTTTTACACCTTGATTTCACGGGCTAATTATGCCATTAAATATATCCCTACGGTTTTTGAATCCGAAGATAGTGCATTAAGAAATCAATTATTGGGACAGGCTAGAGGACTCAGGGGATTGGCCTTCTTTTATTTAACCCGGATATGGGGTGATGTCCCCATCATTTTGGAACCATACGAAAGTATAGATCAGAATTTGTTCGTGGAAAGAAATAGTCAGGCCGATGTTCTAAAACAGGCTGAAGAAGATTTATTGTTTGCAGCGTCCAATTGTGCAGACAATTACACGGGGGATAGAAATAGAGTGTTTTTAACAAAAGGTGCTGCATATGCATTTCTTACCCAACTTGCCATGTGGGAAAAACAGTATGATAAAGCAGTAGGATATGCCGACAAAGTACTAGACGATAGCCAATTCAGTTTAGTTTCCATAAGTGATTGGAATAGTATTTTCAATAAGGGAGCAAGCTCAGAAAGTATATTTGAAGTGGGTTATAATGAGGTTCAGACAAATTCTTTAAGAGTTTTATATGCTTTAGGTTCGGACTCTGATTATGTTCCAAGTTCAAAATTTATAGCTTCTTTTGAAGAAGGGGATTTAAGGAAAAATCTAATCTATGATGTGAAAGAAGTTCAACCGCGTAAAATATGGAAATTCTTTGGTGTGGGATTCAATGATGAAAGCCCTGACCCTTCAGGTAATAATATTGTTTTGACTCGATTAGCTGATATTATGCTGTTAAAAGCAGAAGCATTATCCAATCTTAACCAAACAGATGAGTCCTTAACACTCCTGAATAATATTAGAAGGAGAGCTGGATTGGCAATTATGGATTTGGAGGTGGCAAAAAATCTTTATGGTGATCTTACTTCTGCTATTTTACATGAACGATCTATTGAATTGTCCTTTGAAGGGCATCGATGGTTTGACCTCGTAAGAACAGGTAAAGCCATAAATACAATGAATCCTTTAAATGGACTATCAGACGAAAAAAATCTAGTATGGCCAATCCATGAGAATGCTTTATTAAGAAATCCGAAGCTCAATCAAAATGAATTCTACAAATAACCAATGAAAATTAATTTTATGAAAAAGTTAAAAAATACAATATCAATGGTGCTATTAGGTGTAGGATTAATTGGTATGCAATATAGCTGTGAAATACAGGAGAATTTTGAATATGTACAAGGTCCTGATAATAGTAAACTTTCAGTTGATGCGCTAACCTTTATTTCAGAAAACGAATCTTTAAGTCTTTTAAAAGAAGCGATCATTAAAGCTGGGATGGAAAGCTATTATAATGGATCGAAAGAATATACTTTTATTGCGCCTAACAACCAAGCATTTACAGCTTATCTAAAAGACAATGGTTATGCGTCTATAAATGATATTCCTTTACCGATTTTGAAGAATATGCTGAAATATCATATCGTAAATGGTACAGTAAATTTTAATGATCCAGCACTATCTGCAAGTAATAAACCAATTGCTTATAATACAGAGAATGGGCAAACGATGTTTCTTTCTCATAGTAGTACCTATGTTGGGATCATCAATGAAGGAACGAATAGCCAATGGCAGATCCGCACCTCCAATCTTGTCCCTACTAATGGAGTGATGCATGTGACCAATTTTATCACTTACTATTCGGCGCCAACAGGAGATGCAAATGCCGTAAACCCAAACCTTTTGTTAGATACCATTTTTCCTAAACACGATTCTTACATCAATGGAGGAATTGATTCGGATAAGAATTTGGGAACCACCAACCTGTTGAAAATTAAGAACGTTTCTGGAAATGGTGATTATGACCGTAAGGCAGTAATGATTTTTGATTTTAATGATTTTAAGAAAGAAGGTGTGGTTACAGATTTAAGGATGCAGTTGTCTGTTTCTTTTACACATGCCAAAGGGGTCGATCTAAATCTATTTGAAACACCTAATGCTAGTTGGACAGAGGCATCAATAAAATTTAACAATATGGTGTTTCCAAAGAGTCCAAGAATTGCCTCCATAAAAACCAGTAAGGTTAGTTTTTTCAATTTTGATATAACAGATTTATTATAAAAACGTCAATCCAGAGGGTTTAAAATCATTTATGTTGGATGGACAACCTGGCTCAGATGAAACCGATGAAATTGCATCAAAAGAACATGCCACCTTATTACCACCAATGATAATCGCTACATTGGCATCTGGAGATTCAGAATTGACTTTAGAAAATATAACTGATTTTAAAATTGAAAATGGCGGTGTATATGTACTTTCCAAGGATAATTTAGAAGTTTCTGGTGCATCAGCAGGTGATATTATTTACACCATTGAGGAGGCTCCAGTATTTGGCTGGTTAATAAAAGGTGCAGAAGTATTAAAGAAAGGCAGCAAATTTTCACAATTAGATTTAGATTTGAAGAATTTATTGTTCATTCATGATGGTGAACAAAATGGCACACAAACTATAAAATTGACTGCTAGAGATCGAGCAGGTGCTATTCTGGAAAATTTGGAATTAAAAATCACAGTGGAATAAGATGAAGAAAAACCTTTTTGTAGGCTCAGCAGGAGTCGGATTGTTGTTGTTAATGATGAATTGTGGAACCCAGGCGCCAGTTGTGGAAAAGCCAAAAGAGCCTACAGATCGTGTAATTAAATTCTCCGGATTTGATTGGATCGTAAGAAACGATATGGTCAAAAAAGGTCCTGGCCCAAATTACTTTTCCAATTCGGAAGATAATGTTTGGATAGATAAAGAGGGAAAGCTGCACCTAAAAATCACGCAAAAAGATGGTAATTGGTATTGCGCGGGAATGTATTGTAAGCAACCTTTAGGTTATGGTAAATATACTTTCTATGTACATTCAGATATAACCTTATTAGACCAAAATGTTGTTTCTGGATTATTTACCTATTTAAATGATGTGGAGGAGATCGATATTGAGTTCTCGAAATGGTCAATCCCTGAAAATCAGAATGCACAATTTGCCATTCAACCCTCTGATAAAACAGGTAATAAATATCGTTTCCAGATTCCCAGTAACGCTGGTCCAACAAGACACAGTTTTGATTGGCAAGAAGATCAGATCAATTTTATCAGCCAGGTAAATTCTGATGCTGCTATTGCGCCCTATGCTGCTTGGAAATATACAGGACCGGATGTTCCAAAAGCTACAACGGAACGTATGCGCATTAACCTTTGGTTATTTAAAGGGCAGATGCCTTCCGACTTAAAAGAGCAAGAGATCGTCATCGATAGTGTTACGTTTAATAAAAATTAATGCATAAATCAACCTAACCCTTTTTAATAGAACATGGATGTAAATGAAAAAATGATGGCAGTTTTTGAAACGAAAGAAGCTGCAGGATTAGCCGCGGGTAAAGCTATTGAAATGCAGATTACGGACTTATTGAAAGTTCAGGAAGAAGTAAGGATCATTTTTGCTGCTGCACCCTCCCAAAATGAAACCTTGGATTACCTGGTCAATTCCACCAAAATCCCTTGGGAAAAGATAATCGCTTTTAACATGGATGAATATATTGGATTATCAGATGATGCGGAACAATTGTTTTCAAATTATTTAATGGGGCGCATATTTAACAAGGTCAAGGTAAAGAAACTTCATCTGATTGATCCTAAAAACTCGGTTGATAATGAAATCAAACGAATGACCAATCTTATCCATAACGCGGTTATCGATATTATTATCTTAGGGATCGGACAGAATGGGCATATCGCATTTAATGATCCTCCAGTGGCTGATTTTGAGGATTCTGCTGTTATTAAACAGGTGGAATTGGATCAGGTTTGTAGGCAGCAACAGGTGAACGACAAATGCTTTCTTACTATAGATGAGGTCCCTTCACAGGCATTGACACTCACAATTCCTACTATTATGAGTGGTAAACATTTGTTCTGTATTGTTTCGGGTCAACATAAGGCCGAGGCTGTTTATCAAACCCTTCATGGTGAGATTTCCATTAATTGGCCATCTACAATTTTAAGAACTCACCCTGACTGTAAATTTTATTTCGATAAAAACGCCTATAATTACGGTTAACCGTAAGGATTGTTTTCTACTATGCTTTATCTTCGTATTATAGCAAGTACTTAACCAATCCATTATAAATATTCCTATTTATTAGGTAATAAAAAGATCAATGTCCATCATTGGTCTTTTTTGTTTTTAGCAAGCTTCTTGTTATCTTGTTGTATTATAAACCTAAACCTAACGCTATGAACCTCAACCGCAGGGAATTTATTACAGGTACAGCTGCATTATTATCCTTGGCAGCTTTTGTTCAAGATGTTTTTGGATTGGAAAAAGCAGCTGGTAAAAAAGTGGCTTTGATTGGGACAGGCTGGTATGGAAAAAGCGATCTGTTTAGATTATTACAGGTGGCCGATGTAGAGGTGGTAGCTTTATGTGATGTGGACAAAAACCATTTGGAGGAGGCTGGAAGATTAGTCGCTGGAAAACAAAAATCCCAGAAAACACCCGCACTTTATGAAGACTATCGGAAATTATTGGCAGAGCATAAATTGGACATCGTGATCATAGGTACTCCAGATCATTGGCACGCTTTGATGGCTATAGCAGCGATAAAAAATGGTGCTCATGTTTATCTGCAAAAGCCGGTAAGTGTGGATGTGCTGGAAGGAGAAGCTGTTTTAGCGGCTGCGCGAAAGTATAAACGTAAAATACAGATCGGTACCCAGAGAAGAAGTACTGCCCATATGATCGATGCTAAGGAAAATATTATCGAAAAAGGTTTGCTAGGTAAAATTTCCCACGTCGAAATGTGCTGTTATTTTCATATGAAGAGCAATGCCAATCCTCCAGAACAACCCGTTCCGTCCTTTTTGAATTATGATTTATGGACAGGTCCAGCACCTTTAAGACCTTACGATGGCTTGCCACATGGCAGCTGGTGGCGGGCATTTATGGAATATGGTAATGGAATAACCGGGGATATGTGTGTGCACATGTTTGATACCGTGCGTTGGATGTTAAAGTTGGGTTGGCCAAAACGTATTTCGGCAACGGGTGGAATATATGTGCAAAAAGATGCAAAATCAAACATTGCAGACACCCAAACGGCCATATTTGAATATGATGATTTAAATTGTGTTTGGAACCATCGAACTTGGGGAGCTCCTGCCGATCCCGCCTATCCTTGGTCTTTTATCATTTATGGAGATAAGGGAACATTAAAAGGAAATACCATGAAATACGAATTCATACCCCATGGGAAAGGTGAGCGTATTTTAAGAGAGGTGTTGTTCGAAAGGGAAAAATTCCCAGAAGACCTTAAAGAACCCCGTATTGAATTAAATGCAGCACCTGCTACTAGAGGACAAATGATGAACCTATTGACCGCTATCGAAAAAGATCATTTACCTGTTGCCGATATCGAAGAAGGACATATATCCTCCGCATCCTGTATCCTTGCCAATATTTCCATGGAACTCAATAGACCACTTATATATGACCCAATAAAGAAAAAAATCGTAAATGATCCAGAGGCTACCAAAAAATTGAAAAGAACCTATAGAAAAGGATGGGAGCATCCGTATGATAGCTGGATAAAAGGAAAGGTCTAACGGAATTTCAGATTAATGTCTTGGATGATTTCCATCATCCTGCTTTTTAATATGGCTGGTTCTAACACCTCGATATGATCGGCAAACATCAATAACCAACGAGGAAACTCGTGTTCAATATCCCTGCAATCGAACTGCATGATAAAATGATCATCCTTCTTTTCTTCCGAAATATAGCCATAATGGTTTCTTTGCCATCTGACATGTGGTGCCATTTCTTTGCTTACTTTAATCCGAACTTTTGATCTTTCATAGGTCGTAGGTGGATTCAGGGCTATATACTCTTCCATACTTAGGTGCTCTTTGGAAAAATCAGATTCCAACAAATTAACTTCCATAACCCGGTCACTGCGGAATTGTCTATAATCCTTGCGGACTAAACAATAAGCAATAATATACCAATAGCCAATTTCATGAAGAACCCCTAAAGGTTCTATAGTTCTATCGTGGGCTTGATCATCTTTTATGCCTTGGTATAGTATTCGGAGCTGTCTTTTCTGGGCAATCGAAGTCAGGGTCGCATTTAAAAGTTGCGGAGCATGATTGGAAAAAATGGGATTATCCTGTTTTTTCATGATGATCTGCCCCTGCATATGCTCCAACATTTCTTGGTCATGTGATTTTAAAATGGCTTTTATTTTCATCATCGCAAAGCCATAATGCCTACTCGTACTATTATCAAAGAATTTCTCCGCCAATTTCTCGGTAGCCACAAAACTTAAAGCTTCTTCTTTATTGAAACTGACTGGCGGGAGGTTATAGCCATTCATGATGGAATAGCCGGTTCCAGCCTCGCCAATGATCGGGACTCCAGCTTGTTCTAAACTCTTCATATCCCGATAAATGGTTCGTAAGCTTACCTCAAATCGATCCGCCAAATCTTGCGCCTTTACGATTCTCTTGGACTGTAATTGAATTAGAATTTCAACAATACGGTCGAACCTTTTCTTTAAGTCGATGGACATAAGATGTTAAATATCACTTAATTTGAAAGTGTCCTTTAAACGAATTCCTTTTTCAGTATATTGTAGCGTACAGCATTCATGTTCAGCATCATGTTCCAGAAATAGGATGTATTCATTATCCACAATTTCTTTCCAATAATCCTGTCTTTCCTGCATGGTTACCAAAGGTCGTACATCATAGCCCATAACATAAGGAATTGGAATATGACCAACCGATGGAAGAAGATCGGCCATGTACAGAATGGTCTTATCCTTATATTTCATCTGCGGCAACATCATGGCTTCGGTATGGCCATTGGCAAATCTCATGAAGATGTCGCTGTCGTAAACAGGGTTATTTTCATCAATAAATTTCAATTGCCCACTCTCCGAGATGGGTAGGATATTTTCTTTCAAGAAGGATGCCTTTTCCCTTGGATTAGGATTGACTGCCCAATCCCAATGTTTTTCATTTGACCAAAATTCAGCATTCTTAAAAGCAGGGGACAAGAGGTCTCCTTCGCGGATTATCGCACCCCCACAATGGTCGAAATGAAGATGGGTAAGAATTACATCGGTAATATCATCCCGATGGAAACCGTGTTTCTTTAGGGATCCATCCAAGGTATCATTTCCATGAAGGTAATAATGGGAAAAGAATTTATCGTCCTGTTTATCCCCAAGACCAGTATCTACCAAGGTTAATCGGCTTCCTTGTTCTATTAGGAGCAATCGAGTTGCCCAAGTACATAGGTTGTTAGCATCTGCAGGATTAGTCCTCTGCCATAAAGATTTCGGTACTACACCAAACATCGCCCCACCATCCAATTTGAAAAACCCGGTATCGATACTGTATAAATTCATCTTCTGCGTTTATTTGAATATAAATTTGCTGTTTTAAAAGCAGAATGACAAGTTTGTTTTTATTTTGGGTTACTCCCTGTAATTATTATTTTCAAGTAAGCCCCGTCATTGCGAGGAGGCACTACACATCCGTCATTGCGAGGAGGCACGACGAAGCAATCTTTGGATATGGTCGCCCCATGTCATCCTGAGCGAAGTCCTTTTGTCATCCTGAGCGTAGTCGAAGGATCTCTACGGGTACAAACGAACAGATGCTTCGACTACGCTCAGCATGACATGCGGGAAGATTGCTTCGTTCCTCGCAATGACGCGGAAAGTCGTGCCTCCTCGCAATGACCAAATGCCTCGCAATGACGTGTAAAGTTCCTCGCAATGACGCAGGAAAAGAGGCAATAAAATAAGAAAAAGACCTCGTAAAACGAGGTCTTTTTCAAAATCTATAATCTAATGTCTATTATCTATAATCTAAAATCTATTATTTAAAATCTATAATCTATTAGACACCCTAATGTATAAACAACAATTCTCTCAATTTTGGCAATGGCCATTTTGCATCATCCACCAATTTCTCCAATTTATTTACATTATACCTGATTTCATCAAAGAAAGGCTTTACAATTTCATCATAAGCAATTGCTCTTTCACGCATATCCTCAATAGTATTCGATTTCTTACGTGCTTGACGCATTTCTTCCGCTTTTTCCAAAATAATATTCACGTGCTTAGAGATGCGCTCAATATAATTCAATTGCGAACTATATGCTTCTTTACCCAATCCAAGATCTTTCAATCCCCTAACATTCTCAATCAATTGATTCTGATAGATAATACATGCCGGAGCGATCTGGCTAGTAACCACATCCCCAATCACCCTTGCCTCAATCTGTAATTTCTTGAAGAAGTTCTCCAACAAAATCTCATGTCTCGCTTCCGATTCCCTTTTATTATAAATCCCCAACGTCTCAAACAATTCAATAGATTCTGGAGTTACATAAACATCCAAAGACTTAGGTGTTGATTTAATGTTTGATAAACCACGAGCAGCAGCCTCAATTTCCCATTCCTCACTGTAACCATTTCCTTCAAAACGGATTGCTTTTGAATCCTTGATGTATTTACGAACAACATTCAAGATCGCAAGATCCTTTTTGATTCCTTTTTTGATCTGTTTGTCCACTTCGTTCTTGAATTCAATCAATTGCGCGGCAACGATAGCATTCAAAACCGTCATGGGTAATGCCGAGTTTGCCGAAGAACCCACCGCACGGAATTCAAATTTATTTCCCGTAAAAGCAAATGGAGAAGTACGGTTTCTATCGGTATTGTCCAATTTCAAATCAGGGATTTTTGGAATGCCATGCCATAGATTGGCATCTGCTTTCACTTTCTTCGCAACACGTGCAGATTCCACTTCTTCCAAGATTTCATCCAACTGAGAACCTAAGAAGATGGAGATAATAGCAGGAGGTGCTTCGTTTGCTCCCAAACGGTGGTCGTTGGAATGACTTGCAATAGATGCCCTTAATAAATCAGCATGCTCAAAAACCGCTTTGATGGTATTGACAAAAAAGGTCAAGAACATCAAATTGTTTTTAGGAGTCTTTCCAGGAGACAATAAATTAACACCTGTATTGGTAATCAAAGACCAGTTATTATGTTTTCCAGATCCATTTACGCCTGAATATGGTTTTTCATGCAATAATACTTTGAAATTATGACGGATAGCCACTTGTTCCATTAGATTCATCAACAATTGGTTGTGGTCAATGGCCAAGTTGATCTCTTCGAACATCGGAGCACATTCAAATTGCGACGGAGCAACCTCGTTATGGCGAGTCTTCAAAGGAATACCTAATTTTAAGGCTTCATTTTCCAGGTCTACCATATAAGCTAATACACGCTCAGGGATAGCACCAAAATAATGATCTTCTAATTGTTGGCCTTTTGCAGACATATGTCCAAATAATGTTCTTCCAGTTAACTGAAGGTCCGGACGTGCATTATATAAGGCTAAATCTACCAAGAAATATTCCTGTTCGATACCTAATGAAGCAGTTACCTTATCAATGGATTTATCAAAGTACTGCGCCACTTCGGTCGCTGCTTTATCGATTGCTGCAATTGCTTTTAATAAGGGAGCTTTATAGTCTAAGGACTCACCAGTATACGAAACAAAAACAGTTGGGATACACAAGGTTTTTCCCGCGGCCGTTTCATAGATGAAAGCAGGAGAGGACGGATCCCATGCCGTATATCCACGTGCTTCGAAGGTGTTACGGATACCACCATTTGGGAAAGAAGATGCATCCGGTTCTTGTTGTACCAATGCATCTGCAGTGAATTTTTCAATCGCACCACCGTCTCCATCTGGTTCAAAGAAAGCATCATGCTTTTCAGCTGTTGAACCGGTCAATGGTTGAAACCAGTGGGTATAGTGTGATACTCCATTTTCAATAGCCCAAGCTTTCATAGCTTGTGCAATGAACTCTGCCATCTCTCTACTGATTTGATTTCCTTCATCAATAGCGGTATTTAAATCATTGAAAGTAGATTTGGGAAGATAATCCCTCATCTTTGCAGTGGTGAAAACGTTTTTACCAAAAATATGGATAGCACGTTCTGAAGTTACTGCTGATGACACGTTGAAGTGGTGTTTTGTTGCTTCTTCAACGGCGGCGAATCTGGAATTTGACATATTTTTATATTTATATCTTGAGTTTGTGATGATTCTCTCTAAAAACATTTCAAAAATATGGTAAATTCTCGATTTCAAAATATTTTTTTGAAAAAAAAATCACAAAATAAGCTTGAAAAACAATAAATGTGTCAAAAAAAAGGCTGGATATAACAAAATATCCAGCCTATTATTGGTTTTTAATAAGGATTAATCTACTTCCAGTCCCCAATCAATACCTTTTTCCGTAGCTTTCACACCTTTCTTAATCCAGTTTGCTGCTGGTTTACCTTTCAAAAAGTGATCAAAAAACTGCGCTTCGCGGATTTGTATATCCTTTCTGTTCTGCCTTTGAATTAAATTATGGTCATCGCCATTATAATTCAACAACCAAACAGGTTTATTTAAACGACGTAATGCCGTGAAAAATTCAATCCCTTGGTACCATGGCACTGCACCGTCATTATCATTATGCATAATAGCAACCGGCGTATTCACTTTATCCATAAAGAATAATGGAGAGTTTTCTATATATAGATCCAGTGCTTCCCATAGTGGCTTGCCTATTCTACTTTGGGTGTTCTCATATTGAAATTGTCTAGACATTCCTGTTCCCCAACGGATACCTCCATAAGCAGAGGTCATGTTCACTACTGGAGCACCTGCCCAAGCAGCGGCATACATATTGGTCCTGGTGATCAAATGTGCCACCTGGTAGCCACCCCAACTTTGTCCTTGGATACCCATCTTCGTCGAATCTACCCAAGCATTGTTCCGTGCTAAATGATGCATACCTGAATTGATATATTCTTCTGCCGAACGACCTGGATATCCTGTTTCATAACGGATATCTGGTGCAAACACCAAATACTCGTTGCTGACGAAATAAGGGATATTCAATCTGGAAGGAGTTGGTGCAGGTGCTTGGTAGGTATGCAAGCCATCACTTAATACCTCATAGAAATAAGCAATGATCGGATATTTCTTGTTTGGATCAAAGTTTTCCGGTTTGTAAAGGATACCTTCTGCCTCATGTCCTTTCGGAGTTTTCCATTTTACCAATTCCGCTGTTCCCCAATTATAATTGGCCTGTTGCGGATTGATGTCTGATAAACGGGTTTCATTTTTAAGATTGCTCAATAAATAAAGATCAGGAGACTTTTGATAATCTTCCTTGGTATAGATTACCTGATCTAGTTTTTCACTATTGCTAAGCATTCTATAGGTAAATGGTCCAGCCCAAATCTCTTGTGGACCTTTTTTATCTAATTTATAATAGCCGTTATATTTGTTGGTTTTATTGAAACCGGTTAAATAGATTGCTTTCTTTTCATCAATAATAGTCGCTCTTTTTCTTGGATCATCATCCCGGCTGATATCCACATATCGGTAGGTGATTTGATTTTCACGACCTTTTCCTTTGGTAAGCATGCTTTTATGTTTTCCATCCAAACTTAATTTCCAGATATCAAATCTATCATTTAGGTAGATATTCTTAAAGTCATTGGACCAACCTGCCAATCCATATGGACCTGGTAATGCAGGAACATCATTTTCCTCATCTACAAAACTGATGGCCAAGCCTTCATTTAGATGTGTTGTTGATTCTTTTTGGATATCATAACTGTACCAGTTGGCATTTTCTCGATTAAAGTAGATCACATGTGTTCCAGTAGGAGAGAGCATGGCCATTCCGGAAAGGTTCTTGATCACTAATTTGTTCTTTCCGGTCAAGGTAGAAACCAGG
Source organism: Sphingobacterium tenebrionis (assembly GCF_037126265.1). NCBI lineage: Bacteria > Pseudomonadati > Bacteroidota > Sphingobacteriia > Sphingobacteriales > Sphingobacteriaceae > Sphingobacterium > Sphingobacterium tenebrionis. Next base: position 20,251 of record NZ_JAYLLN010000025.1, on the reverse strand, counting down.
TATACATCCGATTTGGAACCTCCAGACCATTGCGTTTCAATACGGTATTCTGCATCTGAAGTCGCTAATGCCCATTCATTATCCGCATCACCGGTTAAACTGATTCTATTGAAGGTATCATCGGAAAGTGGAAGGATCGCCCGGTTACCGGCTAAGTTGATCAGAGCAGTATAATTACGCGACATATCCCGACGGGCATTCACCAACTGCATCGGCTGAAGATAATCATCCTGCCAGTGCCAGATATCTAATTTTGCGGTTTCAAAGTCTACCAAAGACGTATCTCTTACTCTGGCAATAGGTGCCAAGCCAAAGAACAATCTATTTCCTGCTTTACTAAAATTGATGAATCCATCGCCAGAAACATTCCATTTTTCTGGCATTCCTGAACTGTTCTTATCGGCAATGATGTAAGCGCTGTCTTGTTTAGGAGTATAATAATATAACTTATATTCCTTTTGCAATGCTTTTTCCGGACTCTTCTCAGCTAAAAATCCCAATTGCTGATTCTGATCATCAAAACGGAAGGATTTATAAGTTCCCTTTCCATTAGATATCTTTTTGCTGCTTTTGGTTGCGAGATCGTAAATATATAATCCAGCTTCATTCAGGGTATCTTTGCCTTCGCCCTTGCGGGTGAATAATAAATATTGTTCATTATCGCTCCAATAAAAATTATCCGCCTTTAGAATTTGCGAAGTGTCACCTGAATTCAAGTCCAATACATGGAGAACAGGAGTGGTTTTCTCTTTTCTAGGGCTAGGTCTTCTGTTGTTGGTACTATCTTTTGCAGCGATAACCTCTTTTTTGACCTCTTCTTTTTTCGTCGAGTCTGCTTTTTCGTCCTTTTTAGGATTTGGCAACACGATTTCTGATATGAAGGCTACATAATTATTCGCTTTTCTAGCTAGCTGTGATGATTTTACTGCAGGAAATTTAGTGGTTTTATTCTTCAGGATATCAAAAACCAATAAACTGTCTTTGGGCATGTCATCAGGTCTTTTCTTTTTAATCCTTGCTTCACGAACTTCCTTAAAAGGGGCCTTGATGGTGCTGATCAAAAACTTTTCGTTTTCCGTTAATTTAAGATTACTACCTCTTGGGATTTCCAGTAAACTTTGGTTTTTATTATTTTTCAAAATGGCCAATGCATCACCTTCCTGTGGAACAATAGCATAATAGATATAATTCCCGGATTTACTGATGGAAGGATTGGAAATAGATTTCCAGTTATCATATACCGTATGATCGATTGGCTTTTTCTGGGCCTGGGCAAATGATAATAAGGAAAAACTAATGAAAAGTAAGCTGAATTTATGTTTCATAAATTGTATTGTTTGGAACATCAATATTACTCAAAAAAACGTTAACTTAGGTTTAATGAGATTATAACAATTTTATTATAAACATAATAATGACCATATCATGAAGAATACAGGAATCATCATTAGTGTAATCGCAGGGATCGCTTTTATAATATTTGGTTTGTTGTTTGCCAATGCTTACAAATACAAGTACAAAAACTCAAATACGATTAATGTTACTGGTAATGCAAAAACCGATTTTGAATCGGATATTGTGAAATGGTCTGCTTCTTATAGTAGAAAATCCATGGATCTGAGCGAAGCTTCGGAGCAATTGAAGAGGGATAGGGAATTGGTTCGGGATTTTTTGGTTAGGCAGGGTATTAAGGAGGCCGAAATTCTGTTCAATGCGGTGAATATAAATCGAGAGTTTAATTCTTCTACGGATAGTAATGGGAATAGTTATACCACTTTTTCTGGTTATAGTTTGTCACAGAATGTCAGTGTGGAGTCTAAGGACTTGAATAAGGTGGATAATGCGTCAAGGGAGATTTCGGCATTGATATCGCAGGGGATTGAGTTGAGTTCGAATCAGCCTAGTTATTATTTTTCTGGATTGGAGGATTTGAAGTTGAAATTGATTTCTCAAGCTTCACAGAATGCGCGTTCAAGAGCCGAGAATATTGCAAAAGAGGCAGGTTCTTCGTTAGGGGAGCTGGTGAAAGCGGATTTAGGGATTTTTCAAATTACGGGTCAGAATGATAATGAAGAGTTTTCTTATGGGGGAGCTTTTAATACAACTTCTAGGAGTAAGACGGCTAATATAACGGTGAAGGCGAGTTATTTGTCGAATTAGGATAGGGGTTTGGTTCGTACTGAAAGTAGGGTGAAAGTAATGTGAAAGTATGTTTTTAGTATGTAAGGGTAGTAAAAACACGGTTTAAGTATGTTTTAAGGGTGTTTTTGTAGTGAATTTAATGGTTTTACATACGAAAATGGTGGATTTGGGCGTGATTCCCATCATTGCGAGGGCAACTCTGCGTCATTGCGAGAAGGTTTTGCGTCATTGCGAGGAGGCACGACGAAGCAATCTTTGGACTTTGTCATCCTGAGCGGTCTTTGTCATCCTGAGCGTAGTCGAAGGATCTTTACGGGTACCAAATGTAGATGCTTCGACTTCGCTCAGCATGACATGTGGAAAGATTGCTTCGTTCCTCGCAATGACGCGTGGTTAACTTAAAAACCAACCTTAACCCCGCCATAAAAATTCCTAGGGGCAGCAGCATTGAAATACCTATTTCCCATCGCATTAATATCATTCCCTAAAGAATATTTTTGGTTCAACACATTATCAGCACCAATAAAAAATTGAACCTTATACTTATCTAAAAATCCAATTCCCCAAGAAGCTTTCGCCTGAACCAAATGATATTTATCTGCAAAAACACTATTTCCATCATTCAACGGAATTTCATCCGTGAAATTATGGAATACATTCAATTCAAAGCCCTTATTAAATTTCAAGGCCAACATATTCACCCACATCCATTCCGGAATAGAAGTAACCTTATTTCCAGAAAAATCTTTATCATCAACCTGATAATCATCAAATTTATAATGCTGATATGTCAGGTTGGTAGAAAGAATTAGTTGTTGGATAAATCTTTCAGGCTGAGGGGAGATTAATTCCGTAAGTACACTAGTCTCTAAACCTTTTTGATCAATTTTTCCAGCATTCACAAAAAATTCATTGCCTTCTTCATTCAACTGTCGGACGATGCCATTGTCCATTTTATAGTGATAAGCCGTCAAATCAATAATCAATTTCCGATTGAAGGCTTCCTGCCTAAATCCCAATTCATAATTTGTTCCTGATTCAGCCTGTAGACCTGTATTGATCTGGTTATCGGAAGAACGAACCTCTGATAAAGTCGGTGTAGAATAACCTGTTGAAATGGCTGCACGCAAAGCGGTATTCGAAGCTACTAAATACGATAAGGCTACCCTTGGCATCAATTTAGAATGAAAATCGATATCACCTTTGGCAAGCTCATCTGTCATTCCACGTTCGAAATTGATGCTGTTATTGTTGAGCCCTAATGATGCTTCAGCTGTAAATTTCTTGAACAATTGAGCTTTTGCTCTTAGGAAGTAAGAATCCTGAAGCATATCCAACCTGTCATTGTCTGTCAGATTGCCTATTTCGCCAAGGTTATTTTCATGATTCTTAATATGGTACCAACCTTTCTGTAATTCCATCCCTGCCTGAACTTCCCAACTCAAATCCTCTGATGGATTTCTATCAAATGAAAAATAGGTTCGATATCCTAAATTCTTTTCTTTACGAGTTTCATAGTTCGTGATGAAGGGATTCTCAAAATCCGTATGGGAGCCAAATACAGATATGACATGTTTCAATCCAAACTGAAATTGATAGTCATGGATCAATCCACCTAATAAAGTCTTGTTATAGATTCCAGCTTGTTGGTCAACAGCAGATGGAAAATTCCCTGCAGCAGGACGTGCCTGTTGAGGATTCTCTTCATACTGTTGAAGGGTTAAACCTCCAGGCGTTTCATAGCCAAGATCACTATAAATCCCTAAGAATTTTAAGCTTCCCGAGGGATTATATTGATAATGATGCGCAGTCTGAACATATTTTTTGGATAAACCGGTCTGTTCACGGTATCCATCAGATCTTAATAATGCCTGGTCAAAGGAAAAGCTGTATTTTTTATTCACTTCATGTCCAATCGATAAAGTTTGATGAAACATTCCATAGGACCCTCCCTGTAAAAGAATGGATTTTTCATGATTTGGTTGGCTCAAACCATTAGGGCTAATCCGAACTACTCCTCCAGAATTTGGTCCAAACAAGGAAACATCAGGGCCCTTTAACACATGGATTTGCTGAATCCCTACAGGGTCCAAAAGATTGAAATAGGTGTTTCCACTGGCATCCGTCATTGGGATTTCATCCAAATAAATTTTTGTGTTCCTGATTCCAAATGGAGAACGGATCATACTACCCCTTAAAGCCAATCGATAACTACCAGGAGATCGCTCTTCCATGCGTACGCCTGCTGTGGTATTCATGGCTGAAATCAAGGAAGATGGTTGTTGTGCATTAAGTAATGGTTTAGTTAAAACCTTAGATGGACTAGTCAAGCTTAGTAAGGCTTGCGAATTGAAATAAGCTTTAACCACGACAGGGTCAATTTCCCTATAGCTGGTATCTCTTATTGTTTCTTGAGATTTTGCCAGAAAGGGGATAAAACACAAACAAGCAACAGTTAATAGTGATTTACTTTTTATATGGGTCATGAATAATAATGTCTTTAAAATGCCTCGTTCAACCCCAGGAATAAGCCATGCTGACCAAACCTTCCATAGGCATAGTCTATACAAAGGTTTGTGCGGGTTGCTTTATTGAATAATAGTCGAAGGCCAGCACCTCCAGCCGGTTGCCAGATTTTAAATAACTCGGTGCCCATCTGGTCATTAGCAGTCTGCACATTGGCAAATACAACTCCGCTTAGGAATTGGTTCCTTAGGATAGGGAATCTATATTCCAATTCCGAATAGAAAAATGATCTTCCTTTAAAATAACCTAAGGTATATCCTCGACCACTTCGGGCATAAGGGTCTTTTCCGGTACCTGGAAGATCCACATAAGGCAATTTACCTCCAAGATTGTAAGAACCGAAATTCCAGAAGGCCAATACATGATTAGGTCTTTCAGTAGACAATTGCCAATATTTTCGGAAATCTGTCTGTAATTGATATGCATTTTGTGCACTTCCCATCCAAGATTGGTTCATACGTAGCACCAAATCCACATAATAGCCTTTATAAGCGCTATTCGGATTATCCCTTGTCATGTATTGCATATTCAACATGAGGCCATTGTTGTTTACACGAGTGGCATCAAAACCATTCCAACGGCTGTATATTTCTACAGGTGCCATGCCTGGATCGGAACCTACGGTTTCGAATTTCCGTTTCATCTCAAAAAAGAAACCTACACCTACGAAAGCTCCAGGGAATAGGTTTTTATAAACCCGCTCACTGATGGAATAAACCATAAACTTATTCACATAACGCTCACGTTCTGGATTGTTCATGATCAATTCTTCTTCCGTGGGATTCTCCAATGGACCACCTATACCCATACCATAATCCAGTCCTACGGCCTTGGCCACCATCATATTTCCTTTGATGTTCCATCTATTACCAGGGGTATAGATGTCATGGATCAGGTATCCCACAATAATCCCTCTAGTCGTGGCACTGACCGCTGCCGCACCTATGGACATTGCTGTGTTGGCTTCATTACCCAAAATTTTACCTCCAACCGCTTTGATCCCAATCTGACCACCAATAGATGGGTTATAGTTCAGGTTGGGCAAATAGGTAATTGCAGATCTTTTAGTACTTTTTACTACAGTGGAATCCTTTTTCTTAAAAGGATTGATATCCTTGAACAGGTCCACAATGTCATAAAGTTGTTGTGTAGGATGGATGGTATCCTTTTCCAACTTTGTACTAATCGTATCTTGGATCTGAACTTGGGCAATTACATGCTTTGGTTTCGAAGCTTGGATAAATATGAAAAGAAGCAAAAAAATGCGAAAGCGCATAGGTATTTGATTGATAGCTTTAAATGATTAGCAACAAAAGTATAAAAATAAAGCTATCCCTCTTGTCATAGGAATCAAATAATATTATACCTCTACAGAAAAGTCTACGGTATGGACTTTACCCGATATTTTAAACTGCACCCAAATCCGATAGTTGCCAGCCTTTTCGATATGGGCTTCTGCATATATTGGATATTTCTTATTGGATACGGGATGAATATGTAAAAAATCTTTTGATTTGGTTTCGATCATCACAATGTGCGCAGATGCGCCTAGATACTTTTCCAAATCCTTTTCACCTAACATTTCGCCTTCTTTTTCAACGGTGAAGGCTAGGGTCTGCATTCCCGTATTCAATTCCCGGCCATTGACCAAAGTGATGATATAATCGTCTTCTCTAGCGACTATCTCCGGTTGGAATTCAATTTTTTCACTCAATTCGTCCCCTACAACATGGATTTCATGTTTGTGTACCATGGGCTCCCCATCCTGAGGCTTGAAGTCTACGAATAATAGGAACTTTCCAGCGGTTGGAAAGGTTTCTTCAACTAGGTACGGGCCTTTATTTTCTTCGGGATGTAAATGATCGAACCAGGTCAGTTCATCATTGACAGCCAATAAATGCATTTTTTTCTCATGCACCGTATCTAAAGAAACAGCATTGTTATCTTGCTTTAAGGAAATATTAATGGATACAGGCCTACCTGCTTCCACACGTTGTGGATCTAGTATAACATCTACATCAATTTCGTTATGCTGTTCGTGGTGGTTGTTCATATTTTGCGATTTTATTCAACTTAATTAACAAAATAGTGGTAGAATTAGTTTTGAAAATAACGCAAATTGCTCAATTAGCTTTTAGAATAGGTTTAATTGTCCAAGCAAACCTGTTAAACCACCGGTATGCAGAAAAAGGATTCGGCTACCTGGTTTAAAATAATCTTTTTTGATGAGATCAACTAATCCATACATCGCCTTACCTGTGTAAACTGGTTCGATCATGATTCCTGTGGAGGCAACGAAATCTTTTATAAAGTGGATGAGTTCGGGGTTTGATTTCCCATATCCTGAAAAATGATAATCTAGATGAAGATCCATATTCTTGGTGGAAACCTCGAACTTTTCTATGTCATCCTTAATAAATCCGCCATTTTTTAAAACAGGAATAACATGTAACCGGGATGCTAAATTTGCTTCATCAATTCCTTGTAATAGTCCCGCTGCAGTAGTGCCTGTACCTGCTGCCGTAATAATGTGAGCATATTCCTGTTGAAGTTCTGGAATAATTTCTTTGCAACCCAGCACGCCCAGGTTTGAGCGCCCGCCTTCATCTATGAAATAGGCTGTTGAAGAATCAAAATGGTTATTAAAATAGGATTCTTTCTCTCGATATGAACTCCTATCGATAAATTGCAATTTCATACCAAAAAGTCTGCACATGGCCAATACGGGATTATCAACCGATTCTCCACGAACAATCCCTTGGGATTGAAAGCCAAATTGGGCAGCAGCAGCAGCTGTAGCCAACAGATGATTGGACCACGCACCTCCAAAGGTTACCAACAGATTTTTATTTAGGTTCTTAGCCTCTTGTAAAGAATATTTCAATTTGCGCCACTTATTTCCTGAAATGAAGGGATGGATTTTGTCATCCCGTTTGATGAATACCTGAACAGCTTTTTTGGAAAAAACTGGGTGGTTTATCTCTTCTTCGGGACTATGGATGGGAAATTGACTAAGCATGGATTAAAGATAGGATTTTTACTTTTGAGTTTGTTGAACGCTTTAAAATACTACTTTTGTAGCATGTTAGATGAATTGGAAAATGAGCAGGACGAACAGGAATTATTCGAGCATTTACGGATAGTTGCTGATAAAGGTCAAGCTTTATTACGTATTGATAAATTCCTGATGAATAGGGTAGAGAATACCTCTAGGAACAGGATTCAGAATGCTATTGATGCCGGTTCTGTCAAGGTAAATGATAAAGTAATCAAAGCCAGTTATCGGGTCAAGCCATTTGATGTCATTACCGTTGTTTTACCAGATCCACCGAGAGATACCGAAGTCTATCCAGAAGATATTCCTTTGTCAATCGTTTATGAAGATGATGACGTGCTGATGGTTAATAAAGAGGCAGGTATGGTTGTTCACCCGGGGTATAATAATTATACGGGAACCTTGGTAAATGCCTTAACTTTTCATCTGAACCAATTACCAACTTTACCTGGAAATACAGGTCGCCCAGGATTGGTGCACCGAATCGATAAAGACACTTCAGGACTGTTAGTCATTGCAAAAAACGAATGGGCGATGACCTTTTTAGCGAAGCAGTTCTATGAGCATAGCATCAGCAGGAAATATATCGCACTTGCCTGGGGTGATATCGTGGAAGATGGAACTGTATCAGGATATATCGGAAGATCCTTGAAAGATAGAAGGATCATGGATGTCTATGATGACCCAGAAAAAGGGAAATGGTCCGTGACCCATTATCGGGTTTTGGAGCGTTTAGGTTATGTTACTTTAATCGAATGCGAACTGGAAACCGGTCGTACCCATCAGATCCGTGCACATATGAAATCCATAGGCCATCCTTTATTTAGTGATGAATCCTATGGAGGAGATAAGATATTAAAGGGCACTCAATTTGCAAAATACAAGCAATTTGTGTCCAACTGCTTTTCCTTGTTGCCACGGCAAGCGCTGCATGCCAAGTCGTTAGGGTTTATACATCCTAAGACAAAAGAAAATTTATACTTTGAAGTACCATTACCGGAGGATTTTCGTTTAGCATTAGAGAAATGGAGAACTTATGGCGATGCCAATAATCAGATCTAAAATATGCCGATACAATATATCAATTATAACGGAACGATAGTTCCAGAAGACATGTCCATCCTAACTGCGGATAGTAGAGCCTTTAGATACGGGGATGGATTATTTGAAACGATGTTATGGAGAGATGGGGATGTGAGATTCCTGGATTTTCATGTCGAGAGATTGCAGGAAAGCATGAAAATGCTTCATTTTGAAGATTACGAGAAATTTGATGGATTTTTTATCCGCCAAAAGATTGAAGAGCTTTCCAGGAAAAACAATATGGTTGGGCAAACTGGCCGGGCAAGATTCATTGTTTTCCGAACAGGTGGAGGACTTTATGGGCCAGAGAGCAATAAACCCTCTTTTATTATTCAGCTGGACAGAAAGCCTGAAAGTTTGCGGGACAAGAAATTAGGCTTGATTATCGATGTATATACAGAGTATAAAAAAGCTTATAATGAGCTTTCTAAGATAAAATCCAATAATGCCTTGATCTATGTGATGGCCGGATTATACCGGAAAAAATTTGCCTTTGATGAGGTGTTGATTTTAAACCAACAAGGAAATCTCTGTGAAGCATTGGCTTCTAATATTTTCGTGTATTATGATAAGGTATTATATACCCCTGCATTAACCGAAGGTTGTATAAATGGGGTAATGCGTAGAGTGATTATGGATATCGCCCAAAGTGAAGGTATCGAAGTGGTTGAAGCAGAAATAAAACCAGAAATATTGAAGGTGGCCGATGAGATATTCTGTACAAATGCGGTAGAGGGAGTACAGTGGGTAATGGGTTATAAGCAAAAGAGGTATTTCAATAAAATTTCCCGGATTTTTCAGGAAAAACTGAGAAATTGGACCTATGAGGTAGAAGAATAAATAGGAATTTATAAAAAAAACAGGCTCTAGATAATTCTGGAGCCTGTTTTTATATGCAAGAATTAGTATGATTCTTATCTAACGATTAGTTTTTTACTACTTCAACGTTTACCGTAATGGCAACTGTAGGTGCAACAGCATCTACGCCAGAAGGAAGCTTATCGTTATAGTTGATGTTGAATTCTTTACGGTTGATGCTGGTCGTAGCTGTAAAACCTGCACGTGTTTTTCCCCATGGATCTGTAATAATACCATTGTTCTGTACCACATCGAAAGTAACTTTTTTGGTCACGTCTTTAATGGTAAGATCTCCGGTAAGTTTGAATTTTCCTTTTCCAGCACTTTTTAAAGTTGCATTTTTCAAGGTCATTTTTGGGAATTTCTCTGCAGAGAAAAAATCATCGCTTTTCAGGTGGGTATCCCTAGCTTCAACACGGGTATCGATACTGTTTACATCAATATCAAAATTAACTACAGCTGCCTCGAAGTTATTAGCGTCTTTAGTTTCCACAGCACCTTCCAATTTCTTGAATTGGCCATCAACAAAAGCAATCCCTAGATGTTTCACCTCGAAACGGGCATTGGTATGTGCAGGGTCTACGGACCATTTTATTTGTGCAAAGGCAACATTCCCTAAAAGGAATACGGAAGCGAATAAACTTAATAATGTTTTCATAAAGCTGTTTTTATTTATTTTCAATTATTTAAGACAAAGGTCTTTGTTTAAGAAACAATAAACATTGATGTATGTTAAGAAATAAATAAAATTTATTTTCTGACGCAACGGACGCTGGCAAGATTAGAACTACTGAATGTGAAGCTATTTGTTTCATCCCATCGATCATTGAACCATGATGTATTATTGTAGTTTAGCCTTGCGAAAGTACCACTCGTTGTAGTCCTCCAATAGCCTTTGGTATTTTGATAACTAGTGGAATTTGGAAAAAAGTTATTTGTTGGACCTGTAGAAGACTGTTTATAGCCCACAGGAGTGAAAATCAGATTTCCATGTGGATATGAAGGATATCCTAATACAGGTGTGGTTGGAGTCATATATAGGTACCAGCCATTATATTCGACACCGACATTCTGGGTAATGTTATTAAAACTATTGAAATGTGCAGGGGTTGGTAATGTCCAAGTATCTTCAGGATAGATCATTTCACAAATATTTTTTCCATTAGCTACACTATAAATATCATGTGTGAAATAATCGGTTGTTGGAACTCCTGCAACGGTTTGATATAAAGGGTTATCATACCTTATTCGATAATCCCAAAATCCGTCTGGTCGCAATGGTCCATCGGCAACACGCCAAGTATTTCCCCGTGCCCATCTTGCTGAACCCATTGGGATGGCAGATTCTACCAATATTATGGAAACAAAATAACTCTTGCCAGGTTGGGCTATAAAACTATTGAATACAAATTCATTGTTGGTAAAAGTCCTTACGACATCAGTTGCTTCTCCATCGGTATCTCTTAAACGCTTGCTGGTAATCCTCATGGTATCAATAGATATGGTCAAAGGTTTGGAGACAGAATTCACTGGCGAATAAAAGGTGTATCTTTTTTTCCAATTCAATTCTGGAACAGTATCTGTGCCCACTGGTACTACATAGGCTGAACTGTTATGGTTATAAACTTGATCAGTAGTTTGAACATTGGTCAAATTTAGATAGGAACTATCAGATAAACGGAAATTACCTTTCATAAAACCAGCATTATCTTTGATTCTTAGGCTGGCATAAGTAACCGGAGCAAACATTCCCCTAGAATTCACTTCCACGACAAATCTTGCTGTTTTACGGGTTAGAACAATGTTCTGAATGCTATTCATGCCATTAACTACATTACTAGTGGTTATTAAGCCAGTTGCATAGGCAAAATCCTGTTTTTTGGTAGTACTGTTTGCGGAAGGTTTTACCGGAACTGTTCCATTGGCGACCACAAAGGTATCAATAGGACTGGTATTATTATACGTATATGCATACCATCGGTATTGGGTATTTCTGTTTGCACCAATTGAGATATAGTTAGATCCGATTGTCCCTTCTTGTTGGCCCGCATAAGTCGTTGCTACACCTGATCCATTGGTTTTGTACAATACTATCCTGTATTTAACCCCATTATTAAGGGGGGAGTGGTATCTGATGGCTTGATTATTCCCATTGAAAGAAGATTTGGTACTACTTTGGATTTTCTTATTGCTGCTTGCCCCAGGGAATTGAGCAGGCAGTTTTTCGGTAATTTCCATGATAACATCAAAACCATTCAATGACAGCACATCACTTCTGAAGGATACTGGTTTAATGGTACGGTTATGATTAGCTGAAGCTTTTTGTTCATTTTTAAATTCTGGGAATACATCTTCCGTATCTTCTAAACCATCAATATTAAATTCAATACTAGCTTCCTTCGGTGGCTCTATTGGATTGGGGTTCTCTTTCTCAATGCCCTTATCGCAGCCAATTAGTAGGATGAAAAGCAAAAAACAACTTAATAATTTAAAGGTATTCATGGGATGATGATTTTATAGATCAAAATTCTTGTAGGTATCGGCAGGAGATTCATCCCAATTTTCAATTCTAGGTTCATTTCCTGAATTAATACTAATGGTCGTAGATGTACTCGCAATCCCTTCTTCCATTTCAATAAAATATAAGGTGATTGTCGGAGTTTGATAAACTTTTTTCTTAATTGTCTGCATCTTTAATTGATTTTTATAGTATTTGGCTATACAGAAAGTGTGAAAAACAAGCTATTAAATACGACGACAAAATTATAGCAAATATTTTACATAAAATTAATATTTAATCTTTTTAGGTAGTTTATTTGGATATTTGTAGCGTTTCGGCTTCAATGAATTTCAACAGAAAGTTATGAAGGAGAGTGAGAAAATAAGGTGAAATTAGATTTAAAATTAAATATTGTAACTAATGAGGTTTAAATATGCTTATAAATGTTAATTTTTAGACCAGGTGAAACCTAGGAATTAAAGTTAAAATTCACGTAATAACATATATTGTTGTTTTTAGATATAACTATTAATTAATATGGTGTATTTAAGTTATTTGAAGGATTTAATTTTATTAATCACCTTTAATAATCTTTTTTTCTTACTTTCTTTTTCAAGATCAAGCATTCTGGCCTCCAAAATATCACCTATATTTTCGGCATAATCCATATGAATATTGTTTTGAACCCATTCTGCATACATAGGGAGTTGATTGCTAGGGCAAGATTGAAGATGTATTTGTAAATAATGATAGGCTAAGGCATGATATTCCTTTTCTTTGATTAAAAGGATTATAATGGCAATGAAATTGTCTCGGGTTATGACCGAACCTTCCATGGCTTTGCGATGCAAAGTTTCCAGATGTGGATAGATTAAATTTGGATATTCTTTAGCAATGGAATAGAGAGCAGTCATTGCACCCCATTGTAAACGATTGTTCTTACTGTCCAAAAAGGCAATAAAATCATCAAAAAATGGAATTAATAATTCCGGTTTTTTTTCTCCAACCTCATATAAAACTTTGATGCTATCGTTTTGAAAAGCCTTGTTTTTACTGCTGATTAGTTCAATAAGCTCATTAATACTTTTAGGATCATTTTTTTCCAAGATCATATTGGCCAATTCAATATTTGGGAGTTCGTCTTTTCTTTCTAGGGAAGAAGCCAGCAGGGATTGGATCATAACATCAAACTTATTTCACATGATTTTATACTTACAATATTAAAAAAACGATTTCGTTTTATATATGTAAAAGGATAGGATATTTCAACAAAATCAAATGGAAATGACGAGAGAGGAATATGAATTAAAATTCAATGCAGATGATGCCGTAGGTTGGATCAGTATAGATCAGCAACTAGCAAAAGTGTATCCGCAGAAAGAGCCGAGGCACTATGGGCCCTTATGTGGTTTGCATTATATGGCTGGCGGTACAGACCCCATAGATGGCATCAATGTTTATGATCGGGAGGATCCAGTTCATTACCACCTAACAACATATGGAATGAGCCAATTGTATTATAGTCCGGATCAATTGGGACAAGAGTTTAGTAAATGGGGTTTTGAATTCACTTTCCGCTTAGCCCCATTTGAAGAGGATGAAGGCGATCCGTTTTGGGCGATGCAGGTATTCAACAACTTAGCAAGGTATGTCTATTCAAGTGGACGATGGTTTGAAGAAAATCAATTTATTCCTGCCAAAGGACCAATTAGGCTGAACACGGATACAGAAATAGTAGGTTTTGTAACCAGCCTCGATCCGGAATTGGGAAAAATAGCAACTCCCCATGGTGAAGTTTCCTTTATCCAATTGATCGGAGTCACAGAGAAAGAGCTGAATGATATTATGGAACATGCAAATACAGATTATATTGCTAATTTTATTGCTCAAATGAAACAAAGTAATCCTTTATTGGTTACCGATTTAACTAGAAGATCTTAAAATCCATGATGCACATTAATGGCTTTCAGAAAATAAAACGAGTAGGGCAGATTCTTAAAATATTATCCAAACATGGATTTGATGAAATAATCTCCCGGTCTAATCTAGATCGTATTTTACCTGATAGCTTTTTGTTTTGGAACAATCATGCACGCAAGATCTTTGAGGATGATTTCAATGTACGCATTCGTTTAGCGATTGAAGAACTTGGACCAACTTTCATTAAATTAGGTCAATTATTGAGTAATCGGCCAGATATTATTCCAGAGGACCTTCAGAGCGAACTGGTTAAACTTCAGGATGAAGTTCCGACGGAACCCATTGACATCAAAGCTCGGTTGGAGAAGGATTTGGAGATCAAATTTGAAGATCATTTTTTAGGCATTGATGAAGTCCCCATTGCTTCTGCATCTATTGCGCAGGTATATAAAGCTCAGCTTTTGAATGGTAAGGAAATCGTATTCAAGGTAAAACGCAGCAATATTGATGAGGCCATCCGAGCTGACCTGGATTTTATAAAGGATTTGGTCAAATTGTTGCAAAGGAAATATGAGGTGGTGGATAAAATGAACCTTTACCAAATTGTCCTTTCCTTTGAAAGCTCTCTTCTAAATGAACTTTCATTCACCAATGAATTAAATAACATTGAACGTTTTCGTCGAAACTTCGCTGAAAACAAGGATGTTTATGTGCCTAAGGTGTACAGACAATACAGCACGGACACCTTACTCTGTATGGAATTTATTGACGGAGTGAAAGTCAATGATGAGGAAGGGTTCAAACGATATGGTCTGTATCCCAAATCCATCCTACAAAATGTACTGGACCTTTATTTGGAACAGGTATTGATGCATGGATTCTTTCATGCCGACCCACATCCTGGGAATGTTTTTGTCAATAAACGCGGTCAGATCATATTCATCGATTTTGGTGCCATGGGCTTTATGATTCCACAGGACAGAAATATCATTGAAGGTATGGTATTGGACTTCCTGGCCAATGATGCCAAGGGTTTGATCAAGAACATTAAGAAACTGGCCATTGTTCATCATATTGAAGATGAAAGAAGATTGGAACGGGATGCCTATGAGATTTTTGAGATGATCAAACAGAATGCATTGGATGATATTGATATCTCGATCATGCTGCAAAAATTGAACATCGTTCTGCAGAGCAATCATATATTATTACCTGATTTTGTATATATCCTTCTTCGAGGGGTATCTATTTTAGAAGGTACAGGAAGACAATTGGATGCAGACCTGAATGTTCCAGAAAGTATTTCGCCTTTTGCCAAGAAAATTGCTGCGCAAAAATTATCGCCAGAATACCTCATCGCTCAACTCAAAGAGAAAGCAAAGATGGCCAAGGATGTATTGGTTGATGTTCCAGATGACTTATTGGATCTTTTGGATAAGGTAAAGAATGATAAGGTTACCTTGAACCACAAAATGCAGGATTTCGATAACCTGCAATTGATCCTTCACCGGATGGGTAATAAATTTCTTTTGTCGATTTTGGCCATGACTTTCGGAGTAGGGGCAAGTATCTTAGCGCATGGTAGGGTTGGATATTTAGTTTGGGGGATACCGATATTATCCTGGTTCGGGTTTATCATGAGTTTTATTCTCTGTTTTGCTTTGTTGAGTCATTTATATAAAAGCAAGTAAATAATTGCATTTAACGTATTAAAATATTTTCTTCGCAACATGATTATTGCAGTTGATTTTGATGGAACGATAGTGGAACACCGATATCCAGAGATTGGAAAGCCGATTCCGCATGCTATTGATGTGCTAAAACAGCTGATGAATGACCATCATCAATTGATATTATGGACGGTTAGAGAGGGCGAGCTTTTGCAAGAGGCTATTGATTACTGCGCAGAGCAGGGATTATATTTTTATGCGCATAACTCCAATTTCCCGGAAGAGGACAGGGCAACGGCCGGTAGTCGGAAGTTAACAGCAGATCTTTTTATTGACGATCGTAATTTTGGCGGGCTGCCAGATTGGGGAATCATCTATCAGGCTATTATCCACAAAAAGGCCTTGAAGTTAAGTTTTAATGAGGAGTTAATCTATCTGGAAAAGAAGGAAAAGCCGAAAAAGGGATTTTTTTCTGGTATTTTTAAATAAAACTTTAGCTTTTTTTGATAAGAAAGATATAACCTAAATTTTCTTTTATTTCTTTTTATTTAACAGTTTAAATAATATTAAAGATAATCAATTAATATTTAGCTTCATTTTTTAATGATTTACAATAAATTGGATTGAATTTAGCAATGTAAACCAAATGCTACAAATAATTTTATATAGGGGTTAAGGACGGGTAAATAGGTTTTCTAAAATCATTAAATTTTTACCTTTGTTTTACGGATTCGATAATTTATTTATCAAATCCCTATCACACTAGATATAATATACATGGTTTTGGAATACCTGATCCTTTTTATCCCGTTTGTAATCGCCATTTTGTTGGGGAATATCATTATTCCTTACATCATGTTGATTACTTATAAAAAGCGGTTATTCGATCCGGTAGATTCCCGAAAATTACATCAAACTATTATTCCTCGATTAGGCGGGGTAGCTTTCGTACCTGTACAATGTTGCTTATTGGCCATCACCGTAATCCTAGTTTATAAAACCAATTTTGTTGATTTAGGGGTTGTTACCTGGGAGATCTTTCCAATGTTCATTATGTTGATCTGCGGTATGGTGATGTTATACATCGTTGGGATTGCGGATGATCTTATTGGTGTTTCCTACAAATGGAAATTTGTTGTACAGATCCTTGTAGCGAGTCTTTTTCCTTTAGGAGGTCTTTGGATTAACGATCTTTACGGAATTCTTTTCATCGATAAATTATCCCCTTGGGTTGGAATACCTTTCACCATGTTTCTGGTTGTGTTGATCATTAATGCGATCAACCTGATTGACGGGCTGGATGGACTATGTTCTGGTTTAGTGGCTATCGGTTGTTTGGTGCTGGGATCATTATTCGCTTTTTACCATGCTTGGATACATGCCTTATTGGCATTTATCACCACAGGTATCTTGATATCTTTCTTTTATTTCAATGTTTTTGGGCAATCCAAACGAAGAAGAAGGATTTTCATGGGCGATACGGGAAGTATGACCTTGGGCTATACGATGGCGTTTTTGGCAATCAGTTTTGCCATGGACAACAAAAGTATCAAGCCGTTTTCGGAAGGTGCAATCGTAGTTGCCCTATCCACCTTGATCGTTCCTGTTTTCGATGTAGCAAGGGTCATTATCGTAAGATGGTTCAATAAATTGCCTTTATTTAGAGCCGATAGAAGCCATCTTCACCATAAATTGTTACGGTCTGGCATGTCGCACCAAACGGCGATGATGACTATCGTAGGTTTGTCTTTGTTCTTTTGTTTATTTAACATATTGATGGTCCAATACATCAGCAACAATATTGTGGTTGCATTGGATCTGGTTTTATGGATGATATTTACGTTAGCCTTCAATTTTGTGGTAAATAAAAAAAAGGAAAAACAACTTGAAACTAAACCTGTTGTTGAATTGGAAAGCAGCAACTTAAGTTCCAAAAAGGATGCAAAAATCGGCATGCCTTTGGTGAAAAAATATAATTTTTAAAGATTTTATGAAAATTGCCATTATTGGTGGATCTGGATTTGTGGGAACGAAATTGTTAGAGCGTTTGTACAAATCAGGATTATATGAATTGATCAATCTTGATAAAGCGGAAAGCTTGATGTTTCCTGCTATTACATTGAATTGTAATGTGTTGGATAAAGAATCATTAAGTAAGGGTTTAGCGGGATTTGATTTGGTTATTTTATTGGCTGCGGAACATCGGGATGATGTTTCTCCTGTTTCGTTGTATTATGATGTGAATGTGCAGGGGATGCGGAATACCCTGGAGGCCATGGAGGCCAATGGGATTAAGCGATTGATCTTTACCAGTTCTGTGGCTGTTTATGGCTTGGATAAGGATAATCCGGATGAGTCGTTTCCAGCTGATCCATTTAACCATTATGGAAAGAGTAAATGGGAAGCGGAGCAGGTGCTGCAGGAATGGTATAAAACGCATGCAGATTGGAATATTAATGTGGTAAGACCAACGGTTATTTTTGGTGAAGGGAATAGGGGAAACGTTTTTAATTTGCTAAACCAGATTGCATCCGGTAAATTTATGATGGTAGGAGATGGAAAGAATCAAAAATCCATGTCTTATGTTGGTAATGTAATTGCTTTTATAGAATTTTTGGTGAAGGAGAGGGTAGCGGGTTATCATGTGTTTAATTACGTAGATAAACCTGATTTTACGACGAATGATTTGGTTTACCATACAGGGGAGATTTTGGATAAGAAGATCCCGACGACGCATATTCCTTATTGGATCGGGATGTTGGGTGGATATGGATTTGATGTCCTGGCGTTTTTGAGCAGGAAGAAATTGGCGATCAGTTCAGTTCGGGTAAAGAAGTTCTGTGCAGTGACCAAATATGATTCTAAAAAGGCTATGTCTTCTGGATTTGTTCCTCCGTATGCTATGGAGGAGGGATTGAGAAGAATGTTGAAGGAGGAGTTTGGTAAGTAATTCTTAAGTATGCTATCTATAATTGTTTCATCGCATAAGGAAGATCTGTACAATAATTTGGTTTTAAATGTTGCTAAGACCATTGGGATTGAGCATGAGATCATTCGTATTCCTAATTATGGTGAAATGAGTATTGGGCAGGCTTATAATAAAGGAGCTGATAAATCTCAATTTCCATATTTATTGTTTTTGCATGAGGATGTGGAGTTTTTGACGGAAAATTGGGGTGAGAAATTGATTGCTCATTTAAATTTGGAGAATGTTGGTGTCGTTGGATTGGCGGGAAGTAATTATGTTCCACAGGTACCGAATGATTGGTTCACATGCGGACCCCACAACTTTATTAATGTCATTCATCACGATTCTGAAATCCACAATAATTTGTCTGTACCATT
Source organism: Sphingobacterium tenebrionis (assembly GCF_037126265.1). NCBI lineage: Bacteria > Pseudomonadati > Bacteroidota > Sphingobacteriia > Sphingobacteriales > Sphingobacteriaceae > Sphingobacterium > Sphingobacterium tenebrionis. The sequence continues at coordinate 1,152 of NZ_JAYLLN010000025.1, read as the reverse complement.
ACAAGAAGTGAATCAAGTATATTCTTTAGATGGTGTATTTTTAGGAATAAAAAAATCAGTTTTTTTAGAATTTAAATTTGATGAAAATATTCTTGGCTTTCATTCCTATGATCTGTCTATAAGTTTGAGAATTGCAAGAAAATACTATAATTATGTTATTAGCAATATTAAACTTTTACATTTTTCTCATGGCAAACCTGATAAGAATTGGTTTCTTTCTAATATAAAAATTAGGGAAGAAGTAGGTTCAGATTTTAATTTTAAAAAAGTTGATTATATAGAATATTTGGCTTTTAAGAGATTTATAATGAATAATAACAAATTTGAAGGATCAAATATGGTAAGATTTAAATCAAATATAAAATTTTACCCAAAATTTGATCGCATTAGGATATTATATCATTTAAAATTAATTTACTTTATCACTAAAAGCCTTTTAGTCCCTAGAAAAATTAATTTTTTAAAATAAAATATTTTTTAAATAAAATGCTGTCAATAATTGTTTCATCTCATAAGGAAGATTTATATAAAAACTTAGAAGATAATATTTTAAGGACAATCGGTATAGAATATGAAATTATAAGAGTACCGAATTATGGAGAAATGAGTATTGGACAGGCATATAATTTAGGAGCTTCAAAAAGTTTATTTTCATATTTACTTTTTTTACACGAAGACGTTGAATTTAAAACCTTTAATTGGGGCCAAATATTAATCAAACATCTTAATGAGGAGGATGTAGGTGTAATTGGATTAGCGGGAAGCAATTATGTACCTCAAGCACCAAATGATTGGGGAATGATGGAACCATACAATTTTATTCATTTAATTCATGGCAAAGGAACTGAAATAGAAAGTATATTCCAATGTCAAAATACACGAAATAGAGTATTTAGTATTGATGGATTATTTTTAGCTATTAGAAAGAAGGTATTTAATGAATTTCAATTTGATGAAACATTGGAAGGGTTTCATAGTTATGATCTATCCATAAGCCTTCGAATTGCTAAGAAATATAATAATTATGTAATTAACAATATTTTAGTACATCATTTTTCTAAAGGAAATCCTGATAAAAATTGGTTTTTATCTAACATAATGGTTAAAAAAGAATTGGGGTCAGATTATAACCATCCAAAAAATGATTTTACA
>NZ_JAYLLN010000024.1:0-62921 GCF_037126265.1 Sphingobacterium tenebrionis | reverse complement strand
ATGCACTATACGATAGTCCGGTCAAACTGCAGAATGGTCAATGAACTAAGTTACTAAATGTCATCACCTTCCGATAAATTTAGTTCAAATTTTTAATTCTCAGGATGACAAGCAAACGACGTTCAGGATGACAAGCAAACTACGCTCAGGATGACAGGTAAGCGCTACTTTTACTAAACTGGGAATTGAATTTCTGGACGATCTGTTTCTTCATTCCGAGCACCCGTAACCCGATAAACCTGATGGCTTCCCAAATCATGTGGATAAGGTTTGATCAACTCCTGAATATCTTCTTTCCGATTGGCAAACAGCCATTGATCTTGTTTATCTTCAGGAATAATCAACGGCATTCTTTTTTTAAGATTATGGATTTCCTCCAATAGGGGGTTAGCAGGGGTCGTAATAATAGAAAAAGTAGGATAGGTCTCTCCAGTCTGCTGATCTAAAAAATCAGCATATACAATCCCTAAGGTCATGATTTCTTTATTGGGCGCATAGATAAAGTAATTATCGGAGACTTTGCTGCCTTTGACCTGATGCGGTTCATAAAAACCAGTCACATAAAGCAATCCTCGATTTTTAAGGATATAGTTCTTGTAAGAAGCCTTCTCAAAGATACTTTCTCCCTCGGCGTTCAAGGTATTTGCATATTTGGCCGCATCGGCTTCAGTCTTTACCCAAAATGGAATAAGTTTCCATCTTGCCGACTCAATATGATTCTCCCGTGCATTTAAGGTGACAGGTAAGAAAGGCCTGCTAAAACCTGAAACATGAAAAATCTCCTTATCATTCTCATAGGTGATTTTCTTTTTTGGATACTTATTCTTCAAATCAGATTTCGATGGAGCGCCAGTATGATAACACATAGGATTTTAATTTTTATGAAAATACAAAAAAGCAAAGAATGATAAACATTTAAAATAGATATTCGTTTCCTCAATTAGAAGTTTTATTTTAGGAAAAAAATTACATTAACAGAGACATATGGCATCAGGAATATTTGCAGTTTTAGACGATATCGCAGCATTGATGGACGACGTGGCGGTAGCCAGTAAAATCGCTACACGTAAAACGGCTGGAATTTTGGGAGATGATTTGGCCGTGAATGCTGAGAAAGCAACCGGTTTTCTAGCATCTCGAGAAATCCCCGTTCTTTGGGCTATTACCAAAGGATCCTTCATCAACAAACTTATCATAGTACCAATCGCCTTATTATTGAATGCTTTTTTTCCGGTGATTATAAAATATATCCTCATCCTGGGAGGTCTATACCTCGCTTATGAAGGCGCCGAAAAAATCATACATTATCTTTTCCATCGGGAGAAGAAAGGGGTTGAAGTCGTAAAGGAACAAGAAGAAGAGGGAGAGGCTTTGGAAAACGCAAAGATTAAATCAGCGGTTACTACAGACTTTATCCTATCCGTAGAGATCGTGATATTAGCTTTAGGAACCGTATTGGATAGCCCTTTAACTGTACAAATTCTTACTGTTTCCGTAGTAGCTATTTTGGCAACAGTAGGGGTATACGGCATTGTTGCCTTAATTGTCAGAATGGATGATTTAGGTTATAGTCTTATTAAACGTTCCAACGAGAAAGGGTTTGGAAATACAGTAGGAAATGCCCTTGTCAAGCTATTGCCCATTGTCATCAAAGCATTAGCCGTAATTGGTACAATAGCCTTATTATTGGTTTCCGGCGGTATATTTGTTCATAATATTGACTATTTCCACCATATGCTACCTAACGTTCCTGCTACATTAAAGGAGTTTGGATTTGGGTTAGTGATCGGTATCTTGGTGGTCATTGTGGTCACTATATTTAAAAAGATATTTGGTTCATTCAAAGGCAAAAAAGCATAATTCGGATTCTACGTTCGAACAAAACTTTTAATTATCTGTTATTATGTAAAAGAACAGATAATTATGAGAAATGAAGACGAAAACAACAAGAAAGTAAATGCAGCCGATTCGGTCGATCCTACGGAAGCTCCAGAAATATTGGATAAAGAGGCAGATGATAAACCGGCAGCCATGAATATTAGGACAACCATTATTATAGCTGTGGTTATTTTGGCCATCATTTATGCTATTTATGAATTGTCAACAAAATAAAAAAGGAAGGTAATTGACCTTCCTTTTTTATTAAATATCTGTTTGCATCCTGCTGATAAGACCCTCTTTAAATATCATTTCCTTGATCAATAAGTAAGACATCCAAAAGGATATATTGCTTTCTGCACCTTGATTTTTGTTCACGCCATAACTTTCTAATCCATCATAACACGAATTATCCTGTGCATTGAATAAACTCATCCTTTGATCGTTCAAACCTAAATACCACAGAAACGAACGTTTGATCCTGTCAATATATAACGGATTGGGATCTATATTATAAACCTCTTGGTATAACCATAATATTCCGGGAATTTCAATAGGCTGTTGACCATAGGTGCATACTTCCCCATTTTTTTTCAACCAGTTCTCATTACCGATTAAGGAAAGATGATCTCCTCGAAATAGTATACTGTCTAAAAAGTCGAAACTTTTTTCAGCAATGATCAATAGTTCTTGATTATTTAGTTGTTTTCCAGCACGGAATAAGGCCAAGGGGATCATGGCATTATCATAGGAAATTATCTCTTCAAACCATGGCCATTCATCGGTAGCACACATCTGAAACTCCACTTCCAGAAATTTCGTTAAAGATTGAATAAGATTCAAAACATGCTGATCTTCAGGATATCTTTCCTGATAATGCAGTAAGCCTAATAGTGCATAAGAAATGGCCCTTGCCGATTTGAGTTCCAATAATTGATCTATGCCTCGGTCGAATATTCCACGCGCAACTGGCCAATAATGATCAAATGATTCATTCCCCAATAGGTAACCTAAGCACCAAATCGTACGGCCTTGACTGTCTTCAGAGCCTTTATCTTCCAAAAATCGAAGATCATAGGACATGAAATTCTTGAAGGATCCATCCTCATTCTGTGCATAGAAAATAAAGGAAAGATAGCTGGAGAACAAGGGATGTTCTATTCCGAGATTTTCCTGTTTTTGGGCCATCATTAATAATAATAAGGCCCTACAATTATCATCTATACAATATCCATGATGGTAATTCGGGATATTGAAACTGGCATGTTGAAAAATACCGGTTGAAGAACTAATTTTTTCGATATAGGAAAGATCAATCGTTGGATTACTGTAATAAAAGTTATTCAAACGCCGATCTATCTCTGCTGTATTTATTGTTAAAGTATCCATTTAATTATTTACAATGCTCCTTTGGGAAATCAATTTCATTCCCATGGGCAATATTTGATTTTTTAGATCCTTAATGATATTCTTAGATTTTGAAATTGGACGTTTTTCTATGATCGTATGGATCAATGCGATCTGTTTTTTACCAATATTTTTCCAGGTAATGGTCTTACCATAAGCTAATGCTTTCTCCCTGTAAGAAGCCATATGAAGAGGATCTTCCAAAAGTTGGTTGATGCTCAACGCCAATTGGTTGGCATTGTTGAAATCGAACAATTTACCTTTACCCTCTGCTAATAAATCAACAGCATACCAATATGGGGTCGAGAGAACAGCTGCTCCAGCACCTAATGCAAAGGTCAATGTTCCACTGCTGATCTGGTTTTCATTTGGATAAGGAGTTACATAGATATCACATGCCTTTAAATAGGTCTGTAATAATTTATCACTAGCATATTTATTTACAAATAATACCTTCCCATTCAATCCTAAATCTGCAGCTTGTTGCATCAAACTGTTCTTATAACTTTCGCCTTCGGCCAATAATACATTGGGGTGGGTCGCGCCTAGGATGATGTAAACAAAGTTATCATGTTTAACTTGGGATACCGCATCAATAGCTACTTCATAGCCTTTGTTCCGTCCTAATAAACCAAAAGACAACATCACTGTTTTATCTTCCAATCCGAGTTCCTCTTTTGCTTCTTGAGCGCTGATCTTAAAGTTGGGGATTCCATGGGGAATAACCTGTATCATGTGAAAAGGAACATGGTAAACCTGATTCAACATAGTGATGGCTCGTTTGGTCATTACCGTTATTTTATCACTTTTAGCAGCAATTTTTTGAATGACAGCCAGTTCATCTACCGATGGTTTTTCCAGAACGGTATGTAGGTTACTAATTAATGGAACCTCCAGTTCATTGATCAATTCCAAAATATAGTTACCGGCATCCCCAGCAAAAATTCCAAATTCATGCTGTAAGATGCAAGCATCATATTTTTGGGCATTGATCCATGCCGCAGCTTCTTTATAAGCTTGCCTCTCTTCTCTCAGCAACTTGTACTTGACCTCTTTGGGATGATTATGCTCTGATTGGTCAATCATCGCCAAAATATCCACTTCCTGACCGTTTGCGATCAAGGATTTATAGAGATCATGGGTAAAAGTTGCAATCCCACACTGCCGCGGAAGATATGTTCCAATAATTAATACTTTCATAGATATGCTTAAAATAAAATAGTTAAATGTATAAAGTGCATATGATTGCTTATCAATAGAACACTTTTAAAAAGATTTTGTTCTTTATGTATTATTTAATTAAAGAGGAGGCCAATGGGAATAACAGTAAATAGAAAAAACAGCTTTTTTAAACCAAAATTAGACCGTGTACTAGCGAGAAGATTTTTATTGCCACAGGAAAGGGCAAAAAAAATCGTAAACCGAGTTCTTGGTATGTCAGATGACCAAAAACTTGCCCTCATAACCCAGATTTTAAGGAATTATGCCCGTAGACATCGGAGTATCCTGAATGTTCTGGAAAAGAATTTCAACCTCATGGATAACACCTTCAAGGAGTTGAATCTGGATAAAAGAAAATTGACAGACATTGAAAAAATGCTGATAGGTTCCTATTTCACGATGGAATATTCCATTGAAGCAGCGGCCTACTTTAATCCGTCCATTATTTTATCACCGGACCAGACACAGACTCAGGAGGGGGAAAAGCGAGTAATCTTAAGTTTTCGTGCAGTAGGAGAAGGCCATTTATCTTCCATTGTGTTTCGGACGGCTATCATCGATAAGAATTTGGATATCCATCTGGATGAAGTAGGGATTTTATTGGATAAACCTAAGCATATCAAAAATCATCGGTATAAAAAGCAAGAATTTCTGGATAAATTATTTCAGCTCCATAAAGCCGAAGGGGAGATCGTGGAAGTTATAAAAAACAAATTTCCCGATACATTCACTTATGATGAATTAATCCGATATGTAAAGGAAATCCGTGGAGAAAATGAATTGAGTCCTGATAACGAAATCCTTATGCAGCAGATCCTGTGGGTCGCATCTTCTCATTATGAGATATCCTATTCCTTGGATACTTCCATTTCTGAAAGAGTCATCTTTCCCATCAGTGATACCGAAAAGAATGGGATTGAAGATGCCCGTTTTGTTCGATTTGTGAATGATCAAGGAAAAGTGACCTACTATGCGACCTATACGGCATATGATGGACATTCCATTTTACCGAAATTACTTTCCACCAAGGATTTTGTGAATTTTAAAATTCAACCGGTCAATGGAAAAATAGCTAATAAAGGTGCGGCATTGTTCCCCAGGAAAATAAAGGGTAAGTATGCGATGTTGTGTAGGGTCGATGGCGAAAACAGTTATATCGCCTATTCTGATTCGATCAATAATTGGCATGAAGATGTCATCCTTATTGCAGAACCCGAATATCCATGGGAATTTATCCAAGTGGGTAATTGCGGGTCTCCATTAGAAACGGATAAAGGATGGCTGGTTATTACACATGCCGTAGGTCCTATGCGAGAGTATGTGTTGAGTGCTTTATTGCTGGATCTGGAAAACCCAACAAAGGTTATCGGAAAGTTGAAAGAACCTTTACTTTTTGCTACAGAAGAGGAACGAAATGGTTATGTGCCAAATGTATTATATTCTTGCGGACAGATCATCCATAATAATCAATTGATTTTACCTTATGCTTACTCCGATCATGAATCGACTTATGCAACAATTTGTTTAGATGAATTGTTGAATGCACTTTTAGCTTCACCGGATTAATACTTGCAGGCGGGATAAGTACTTGTTTATGATTTAAGGACAACCATCTGGGCTGTGAGGTTTTCCATTTAAAGAAAGGGGCGAGATTCACTCGCCCTTAGAAATAAAAATCTACAGCGATGGAAAATCCAATGAACAATCCAAATTTAAACGAAGGCGAGACAACCAAAGCCATTGAAAATGTTACGGCACAATTGCCTTCCAAATTTTATTTATGCCTGGCAGTTGGAGCTATGGTCGGATCTGCTGTATTGAAATGTACAGGTCATAAACATGGGGCATTGTTTGTAGGGCAATGGGTAGCTCCATTCTTGCTATTTGGGATCTATAATAAGATCGTTAAAACAGAAGGACATGATTAATTAACACAGACATGGCAACAAAGAACGAAAACAAGAAAGTAGGGATTGTCCAAGAAGACAGACCGAAACGTAAAAAGAGTTTAACATCCGTATTGGAAAAGCAGAAGAAAAACCAGGATGCAGACGGCGAGGCAGGTGTTGATCCCCAGATGGAACAACTGAACGATATGCCAGATGCACATGAACATCCTAAAGAACCCAAAAAGATTAAGCCATAACTATCCACAAATTTCCTTGTAACTTACTGATGGAGTTCCGAAAAATCCCTTTTCCTGGTAATTTAAATAAACTGTCGTAATGCTTTTATTTTAATCTCTGGGAAAGTGATTCTTCGATCTTGCTCTAATATGAAATGGATCAGTTTAGCTAGGTCTTCCGCTTTGAGCATTTCTCGATTTTCTTCTTTTTCTGCTTGCTCCTCCGCACTGATTTTTTGCATATCCGTACCAACTGCTGCAGGTTCGATTAAACTGACCCTGATGTTATCAGGATTAACTTCCTTTCTTAGTGATTCGGTAAACCCTTGTATGCCTGCTTTTGTAGCGACATATCCTGTGCTACTGCCACCTCTATCATCTGCACTCATCGACCCTATATTTATGATGTCGCCTTCGATATCTTCTTCCTTCATTTTTTTGGCAAAAAATCCAGCCAATAGGAGGTAGGCATCCAAATTTGTTTTGGTCATGTAGACCAAGCTTTCGGCATCTGCATCAGAGATGCCTGCAAAGCCAATACCCGCGTTATTTATCAAGATGTGAAATGGACCATGCACGTCCCACAGATTAGGCAAGATTTTTTTCCAGGCTTCATAATCCGCGAGATCCTGCAAAAGGAATTTGATTCGGTCTTCAACGCCGGCAGATCGAGCTTCCTCCATCAGCTGCTCTAATTTTTCAGAATTTCTGCCAACAATAAAAACCTTATAACCTTTTTCTGCTAAAAACAAGGTTGTAGCTTTCCCAATACCTGCGGTGCCTCCAGTAAGAAAAATATTTTTATCCCTTAAAACTTCCATGTACTAATTATTAATTGATTAACGATGTATGACTTTGAGCAATGAACACACCCTCGCAATGTTTAGTTCATTGCGGTTTATACTTATTTTTGGATCATTTGCTAACGGAATGATAATCAAAGTGTTCAAAAAGAAAAGTGAAGATGAATTTCTAAACGATATAAAGATGAAAAAGTATTTAGTAGGTATTGTTATGGTTCTGGGAATCCTAACAATCATGGCCTTTAAACAGATTGACGCGACCTTGGATTTCGTCAATAAAGCAAGTATGGCAAACAGGTTTGAGATTGCTGCAGCCAACCAGGCGTTGACATTATCAAGCAATGAAGGCATTAAAAAATTCGCACAGCAAATGATCGATGAACATCAGACCATTCTGGATGAATTGGCTGCCTATGCAAAATCCAAGGATTTGATGGTAATAGATAACTTGGATGATAAACATCAAGAAAAATTGGATTCATTGAAAAATGAAACCGACAATTACGACCAACGATTTAAACAGGCGATGGTCAAATCACATGAAAAAGCCATCAAATTATTTACGGATGCGAGCAATGATAAAGCGATTACAGATTCTACTTTTAGGGAATGGGCCGGAAGCAAAATTGGGCTATTGAATGATCATTTGGAAAAGCGAAAGCGCTTTCCAATGGTGGTTCATTGAAAGATGGTCCAAAACCGGTAATTAATGATACCCTAAAACCTAAATTGAAAAAAACAAAAGAATCAAATGATTAATCCTGATGAGTGGGCATGCATAGTTTGCTAAAAAAAGCCTCCGTTTTTAAAACGGAGGCTTTCTGTTTATATGATAGATAATGTGTGTTTATCTTTTGTCTAGGCGATTGAACCAGTCTTGGATTTCCTGTCTAGATTTTCCAAACCGTTGTTGAAACCGGCCATAAACATCTTCTTCTTTTCCTTCTTGGTAGTTGAAGTCTTCTTCAGGAATATCTGGAAATTCTTCCCTGATTCTTTCCTTAACAACATCCCATTTGCCTTTAAAATTAAAATCTTGTGATTCCATATTGATTTCCTTTCCTTGTTTTTTATAGAACAGGAGAGTTAAAAAATCGTTCATAAAATTTTTAAATATTTTTGTGTTTTTTTTCGGTAAAGCTATTGGATGTAATGCGATTTCTTTGTAAATTGTTGATAGTTAATTTCTTGTGATCAGATTCAGAATCACCGACCATAGCTTCATGGTCCCATTTTCAACAATATTGAGCTATCTATTTACTTATACACAACATAGGAGGAAAATATTATGGACAATTTAAAATTTGAAATCAGTACCATTAGCCAGAACCAATTAAGTAAGGTTAAAGAAGTATTGAACGATCTGGTAGATATCAAAGATTGGCAAATCGCTCCCTATATCGATGGCTATTTGGTATCTGTTCGGGGGATCAATCTGCGTTGCTATGCCATTCTTCAATCGCTTTTATCCATTGGGGTGAATGCCGAAAAACTCTATGAAGAATAAGGTTTATGTATAACATGTTAAAAACCTTTACTACTTAGGTAAAATCGTGTAATCTTTTTTAGATGTAATGGCTTAGTTTTACGTTAGTTTACCATCTGGGAACTAATTTAGGACAATAAAAGATTGAGCATAGCAACCTAAACCTGTTTTATTCGCTATGCTTTTTCTTTTTATGCTTTCCCTTTGGTTGATCATCAATAACCTATACATCTATGAAGAAACATTTTGCTGTAATTGCCTTATTAGGCTTATGGAGCCAAGCCTCTTATGCACAGAACCTATTAAAAGGAAACTCTTTACCTATTAAAAACACCTACCAAATTTTAGCTTCCGATAGCCCCGAAGAATTGATCCGTAAGGCTGCCCATGTGGTTCCCACCAAGAATCAATATGATGCTTTAAAAGATGAATTCATCTCCTTTATCCATTTTGGTCCAAATACATTCACACGAATGGAATGGGGGAATGGTAAGGAAGATCCACGGATTTTCGACCTGAAGAATTTGGATACGGATCAATGGTGTGCAAGTATGAAGGCAGCTGGAATGACCAAAGTGATATTTACTGCAAAACATCATGATGGATTTGTATTATGGCAAAGTCGTTATACCGATCATGGCATTATGTCCACAGGTTTTATGGAAGGAAAAGGGGATATTATGAAGGAACTTGCGACATCATGCAGAAAATATGGATTAAAATTAGGGGTATATTTATCCCCAGCTGATCTATACCAAATCGAAAATGAGAAAGGCTTGTATGGTAATTTAAGTAGCTATACAACGCGAACCATCCCCCGAAAAGTGGAAGGCAGACCATTTGCCAATAAAACCAGTTTTCAGTTTGAGGTGGATGATTATAACGAATATTTTTTAAATCAATTATTTGAGCTATTAACGGAATATGGTCCAATCCATGAGGTTTGGTTTGATGGCGCACATCCGAAGACAAAAGGAGGGCAGAAATATAATTATCCAGCTTGGCGAGAGTTGATCCATAAACTCGCTCCTGAAGCAATCGTATTCGGAAAAGAAGATTTGAGATGGTGCGGAAATGAAGCAGGTGCTACCCGTTCAACGGAATGGAACATTATTCCTTTTGATTCGGATCCACATCAATTGGCAAACCATAAAGATCTGACAGGAAAAGATCTGGGGAGTAGGGAGAAATTGCAAGGGGCAAAATTCTTACATTATCAACCGGCTGAAACAAATACTTCCATTCGAGAAGGATGGTTCTATCGGGACGATACCTATCAGAAAGTGCGAAGCACCGATGATGTTTTTGATATTTATGAACGATCAGTAGGAGGGAACTCGATTTTTCTTTTGAATATTCCGCCTAACAGTGAAGGTAGATTTTCACCGGAGGACGTTCGGGTATTAAAGGAAATCGGTGATAGAATTTCAAAGACCTATGGGAAAAACCTCTTGTCTTTGAGTAAGGGTCCAAAGGAGCTCTTCGATGATGATCCGAAAAGTAGTTTTGTATTCAGCAGTCAAACTGGCGAAGTGGAGTTCACAGCCAAAAAACCGATAACCATTAATCGATTCATGTTGCAAGAGGCCATTCAGACCAATGGCGAACGGATTGAAAAACATGCTATTGATGTTTGGTTAGATGGGAAATGGGAGGAGATTGCAGTATCAACGAATGTGGGGTACAAAAGGATTCTGCGTTTTCCAGAAGTTACAGCACAAAAGTTTAGATTACGGATTTTGGAAAGCAGGAGTTTGCCGGTGATCAGTAGTTTAGGCGCTTATTATGCGGTAAATCGACCACCTCAGTTGCAGATCAATCGGGGAACGGATGGGAAAATCAGTATAACAGCTAAAAAACACGAATTTGGGTGGAAACCCCATGGACAGGATGCTTCAAAAAATTTGAAGGCAGATTATCAGATTTTTTATACGGTGGATGGTACAGAACCTACCTCCAAATCATTGGTTTATGAGGGTGGTTTTTCCTCAACTCCTAAAATAGTGAAAGCTATTGCTATTGCTAAGGATGGTTTGAAAGGGGCGGTAGTGGAAAAGGAAATCGGTTTTTCAAAAGCTGATTGGAGTGTGGTGGAATTAAGTTCTTTTGAGGAGAAGCATCCAGGGAATTTGATGTTTGATGAAGATGAGAAGAGTTTTTGGCGATCGAGAGGTGGAAAAGAGGGGCATTTTGTGGTATTGGATTTAGGAAAAATGATGGATATAAAAGCATTTTCTTATATGCCACAGACACAGAATGGAAAGGGGATGATGGCGAAAGGAAATATTTTGGTTAGTGAAGATGGGAAGAATTGGGTTAAAGGTGGAAGTTTTGAATTTGGGAACTTGATCAATGATCCGAGTAGAAGGATGTATAGGTTGGAAAACGTGGTTAGGGGAAGGTTTGTGAAGCTGGAAGCCACGGAAATAGCCGGCGGGGATGATAGTTTGAGCATAGCTGAGTTGGATATTTTTTAGGCTGGCATTGCGAGGTACATAGTAATTTTCACCCCGTCATTGCGAAGGTTAGTCCCGTCATTGCGAGGTACGAAGCAATCTTTAGCCATGTCATGGTGAGCGAAGTCGAACCATCTGTTCGTGTACCAACTTACAGATCCTTCGACTTCGCTCAGGATGACAAAGAGGGCCCTCACAAATGAACAATGAGAAAACAAGGAGAAAACAAGGAGAAAGATTGCTTCGTCGAGCCTCCTCGCAATGACGGGACAGCCCCTCTCAATGAAGGGTCAAACCCTCTCAATGACAGTTCCCCTCTCTCCCCAAAAAAAAATCCTTTAAACAAAAAAGCCCCCTTGGATAAATCCAAGGAGGCCACAGCTAATATATGAAATTTATAATTTCATCAAAGGAATTAATCTTTCAAGAACTCAATTTCAAAGTTCTCCAGATATGGGTTTCCATCCATTCCGAAATCGGCAAGGATCTCAATATTCATCCAGTAAAGCGTCAATGCTGCAATATCCGTAGCATTCGTTGGGATGGATAACGAAGAAGTAACCGGCATAACAGCAGAGGCCGAAGGGTAGCTATCTCCCATATTCAACCAAACATAACTTCCGGATAAGGACATATTAGGCGTGCCTGGATACCCTCCAAAATACATACCCCCAGTTCCTTCATCCATTGGCCAATAACCAATGATATCCGCATAGTTAGGGTGCTTGGTCAAATCCTTCAGGCCATAATTATTCGTAATAGTACTTGCGCTCAATGCCGTGTTATAATAAACCAAGTTCGCTGGCGAAAAAGAACCTGCAACATCATTATCCCCAGCACGGTGTCCGACCCTTAAATCCTCACCAATATTCAAGCTCTTACGCGCAGAGATATTGATGGATTTCTGAAATTTCCCATCCATGTACATACTTAATGTCCTTGTAGATGAGTTTACATATTCCACGGTCATGATCAGGTTTCTCCATACACCGGTTCCAGGTGCTTCTTCCGAAGAAACTTCTTGCTTTCCACTTCCGCCGTTCAACGTTCCGCCGACAGTTACCACCCATTTTCCACCTGGATAATGTGCCCATTGCCAACCCGTAATATTCTGTCCACTCAAGTTTGTACTTTTTCCGAAGAAACTGGAATATCCACCTGGTACATTATTGAATTTCACATCCATCTGCACGGTGAAACTTTTATTTTCCCCGACATCAAACCTTCCAGTCTCATCATGAAAAGTTGCTCTACCTGTCTTATTATCAAATCTAACCGGATTAAATCCTGATTTTTGCAATTTGAATTCCTGGAAAGCAGGATTGTAAGCCATGGTAAATCCGAAATCGGTTTCATCTGCTCCACCACCATGGTTGGTGGTAATAATGATCAACCAGTCTTCTTTTTCATAATTCTCACGTCCTTTTATGGCGTTTACAATATTCCCAACATATTCATCTGTTTTTAGGACCGCATTCTTGAAATTTGCATTCCCCTCATTAAATCCGCCATTTTCACCCGCTTTCTCCACATCCTTAAAATTCACAATGATGGTTCCCAAAGCGCGGGATTGATTAAGAATATTCAACGTACTATCCTTTACCTGTACGTCATTGCTTACCACAGGGGCAAAATCTGCAATTTTCACAAAATTTCTCAAGTCTTCCCAAGGCGTAACGATCGCCGTTTTCACGGATCGATATTGCGTTACATAATCAAGCACATTACGATAGGAAGTGATGTTTTCATGTTGATGGTTATCATCGTTTTGGTCAGCTTCAAAATCATCATTAGAAATCTTATGCTTTGCATAACCCGTACCTGTCAACATGGATGCCCAGCCCGCTGCTCCGGTTTCTGTTTTCAGGGTGTTATAGGCAAACTTTGAGTTTTTCTGTAAGGCCATAATCTGCGGCGGAGCAATTTTCTCTAAGGAGGTTCCGCCCAAACCATCAATACTGATGACCATCACTTTCCTTTGGTTGGTAGTAAGGTCTTTTAGCTCCTCAAACACAGGAGGAGGGTTGTCGTATTTTGTACAGCTTGCAACTGTCATTGCTGACAGTATGCAAAGCATGGAAAGTATTTTGTTATATAATTTCATCGTCTAATTAAGGTTTAAGTAAATTCAATTCTCCGAATACTACATAAGGCACACCAGAACCGCCATAGCCATTCTTGATAATGATTTTGAAGTATTTCGCATTCACAGGACCATTAGGGAAGATGTATTCAAATCTACTGTTGTTGTTTGGCATTGTTCCAGTTCCTGCTAATTCATAATCTACATTGTTTCGGCTATAATAAACTTCGAAATCCTTACCATCTCCAACACGGTTTCCTCCAGGTCTAGCATAGGAATAAATTCCTTTAATCGGAATATTCGCTCCGGCGTTCAAGATAATAGTATGTGGATAGGATTCTGCTGCGGTAGGTGAGGAGTACTTCGCATGGTAAAAAGTGTTTGGATCGCCATCCACCAAATTCGCCAAGGAACCTTCCTGAGCAGGAGAACTAGCCGATACCACAGAAGTGCGGTAAACGATATCATTATCACCACCAGTCTTTGTCAATGGGTTATATTCCCAGATCGCTTTTTTCAAAAGTGGATATTTCTTGGATACCGTTACGGAAACTGCATCGCTATAAGTGATACCCCAAGCATCGAAGAAAGGAGAAAGATCTGTTTTTGTAAAATCAGATAATTTCTCATACACCCAGTTATGTTTGGTGATATCACTAGGATTTGTTCTGATGGCATGTCTTGCCTCCGTATACAAATGCGTCATGGCATCATAACCAAATTTCTCAAAGATCTGAACAAATGGGGTCATTCGTTTGAACGGATCATTCATAGCCGCATCGGTATCAAAATTCTTGGCAGCACCCGTTTGTTTCGCATACGCAATCGCCTGTGGAAATCCTGAGTTTACAGCAGGATGCATGACCGAATAATCTGCACCAATTCGGTTAGCTACTTTGAAATTGAACAGGTTATTGGTGGTTTCGCCCAAAGTACTCCAAGACCAAATACTAGGTTGCTGACAGTTATGGCCAAATTCGTGGTATGATCCCCACATACCATTACTGGTAGTAATGGAATTCAAACTGGTCATTGCTCCAAACCATTCCGAGTCATTCAATCCGACGAATGGGAATCCACTATGGCCATATCCAACGGACAATTGGATATCCAAAACGCCACGCCATTGTCCTTGTGGGCTGCGGTCTTTTTCATTTTCGGCATCATCCGATAAACCCATCCAACCATTATAATCATATTCGAATACCTCGTTCCATTTGGTCAACACGGCCGTAGGATTGGTGAATGGTTCATTCGAGGAGAATGTCTTGATCACGCGGTCTCTAGGAATCAAGAATACCACCCGTTTGGTCCTTAGTTCCAACCAAGGTACTTTGGAAGCTTTCACTTCGGCTACCCAAGCCGCATCATTGCTCACACCCAATACAAAATCTGGTGATTTTACGGCATTGGTTATCGTAAATTCTACTGGATTCTCATAGGCGCGATCCGCACGGATATAAATTGTTCCACCGTACAGGTTCCTTACATAGTTGACCCCAGCATAGATACGCTGGCGATTATAGATCAATGGATCACGTAATAGGGGATACTTCCCATTAAGATTATCCGTATGGCCACCGATCTGTACGGTTAGCCCCTCGATTCCTTCAGGAACAACAATCCTAACCAATTCCCCTGGAGCAGCATAGTAGCCTGTACTAAACTGAGGTTCTGGAGCAACATTGATACGCAGGTTTTGCGCAGTTTGTTTGGTAAAGTTGAGATCCAACGTGAATTTAGCATTCTGAACACGGGGTTCCGATTGGTCCACCAAACCAGGGAATACCCTAGCTTTGGCATACATGGATTTGTCAATCTGTTTAAGGTTGGTATCTAAATCCCCACCTGGACGATCCGTATAGTCCGGATAGCCATCAGGTACATTATATCCATATTTTTCACAAGAGCTGGCACCCAACAAACCTGCGAATAATAAAAGGCTGTAAAATAATTTTTGCTTCTTCATGTTCAATTAGTCTCTTGGTAAATTAATACTAGGTACATAATATTTGCCCATTAAACCCCATTGCTGAGGAACGGTGATATTCATCCAAGAATAGATCATAGTTGGAATATCTACTGTATTCGGTACTGCACGGAATGCGGCAGGAGAAATGGCAGGTGAAATATTCGGAGAGATATCTGCGAATGATGTCCAGTTGATCGATCCTTTTAAAGAGAATGGTGCAGATTTGCCCGTAATATCATACAGTTTATTATCTGTAGTCACTTCATTTGCTGGCCAATAACCAACTAAATTATCATGATAGGGATCATTTTCTGCTGTTAATGGCGTTACGCGGCTTTTTGCTATCACTTCAGCATCTGGAAGGGCTACATTATAGATCGCCAAATCATTGATCATACAATTCACATTTGCATCCCCTATAGAGCCTAATCTTAATGGACTGGTCGTATTGATGTTACCAACATTGGTAATGTTCAATGGTCCAGCTGGGGCAGGAATCCCATCACAGAAAACTTTCACATATCTTGTATTCCCTTCTTTATAGAATACAGCGGTGATATTATGCCATTTTCCATCCGCAATAGCTCTGGTATGTAATCGTTGTGTATTTCCTTGTCCAGTCTGACTGAAATTCAATCCAAAGGTCGGTCCTTCATTGAAAAATGTCCAACCAACCACACCAGGGTTGAATGCTGCCCTTTTAGTTAAGAAACTTGGGTAATAAGTACCACCATAATCCCAACGGATATTGAATCGTATCGTAGCATTTTGGTCAGATCCAAAATTTCCAACATTTGGATCATCCATGGTGGCATTGTTGTTTGCTCCTACGTATTTTGGCGTTGTACCAACATATGGAAGAGCAGATACATCCGGTTTACTGAATTCTTGAGGGTTGAATTTTGGGTTATAGAAAGCGATGTAGGCATTTCTGGATGGATCGTCAAAAATGTTTGATCCTGAAGCACCGCCGGAAACACCGCCACCTTTACTGGAAGAAACCACCACTAACCAGTTTTCTTTGGCAAAAGTTGAGCGGTTTACCAATGCATTCATGATTTCTTTGATCTGTTGATCAATGGTGTGAATAGCACTTACATACGCTTCGTTTTCTACCGTGTAATCATTATTCGCCGCTAATTCGGCAGCATGCAGGTGGGCAACCACTAAGGATGAAGTTCCCGAAGAAAGTTCCTGAATAGTCGCATTCTTTACCTCCACATCATTTGCAAAAGTTTGTTTCTTTGTTGCATCAATTGCTAAATGATCAGTAAAAGCTGCCGAAGTACTAAATGAGGCAGTTTGTACATTTTTCTTCTCTGATTTTACCCGCGTAAAAATGGAAGGTGATGTTTCGTTGTTAAATCCTGAAAAGTCACTACCAGTAACGCCACTTACCGTATAATCCAAACCGGTCATCATATTGGTCCACGCGGTAGGAAGCGAGATTTGGTTCCTATGGTCATCAGCTAATCCATCATATGTAAAGATGGATCTATCGGTCAATAGGGTTAGGGTCTCAGGTGCAATGGATTCCACCACATTTCCTTTTACACCATCCAAAATGATGTAAAGTACACGTTTGGAACCATCGTTTATATTCAAGGTATCATTCTCATAAGGCTCCGGAAGCTTATTCGCAAATTCTTTATTACAACTGGATATACCTACCGAACCGAGCAGGATGGTTAATGCACTAAACACTTTAACCCTTCTCCAGATATTTCTATTCTTTTTCATGTCTAAATAATTAAATGTGGTTAGTTTGCAATAGTAATTCTAACTAAGCCTTTTGGAATGGTTGCATTGAAGCGAAGGATATTACCCACCAAAATCACTTTTGTTCCACCGGCAAAAGGAGTTTCAATCATATCATATACCCGGCCTTGGAAACCCCCAGAGTTATTGTATTCCGGTTTAAGGGTACCATCGGCTTCCAGAATCATAAATCCTTGACGAACATATTCGCCATATTTCGTGAAATTTCCGGTAACTAGAATCTTTCCATTGTTCAGTTGACCGGAATAAGTAACCGACCCACCTGTTATTTGTTGAGGGTTGAACGAATCCACCAACGATCCATCTGCGTTTAATAAGGCTACACCCGGTAAAGCTTTTCCATTGTAGTGTGTAAATGTTCCACTAACCACATATTGTTGTGTGGTGGCGTTGTACCTGATCGCATAAATATCACCATCTGCGCCAGAACCCGTATGGAAACTGTTATCTACGGATCCATCAAGGTTTAAGCGGGCAATGCGTTTAGCAGGGGTGCCGTTAAAGGTCTGAAAACCACCAACGATTACCAGTTTGCCATCGGCCTGCATCGTCGCATCCATAATGGCTCCATCACCGCCTAAGCCACTCTGATTGGTCGCTTTGATATAATGGAAGGTGGAATCTAATGAACCATCTGCATTTACTCTAACCATTTGGCGCATACGCGTAGCATCATAGACCTTCTCGTCCCAAGTAGAATTAGGATAGTAAGCACGGCGAAAGATTTGGAAATTTCCAATAATGTACACCTTCTCTCCAAAGGCAAATGTTTTTCTAACCGCACCATCTACACTCGCATTAAAGGAAGGAACGGTGTCCTGGTCTTTCCATTTTACCTCCGGTTTTGGATTTACGATAGGAACCAACGAGTTACCTGCGGCATCGCGTTGAGATGACATCATGGTATCCAATGTACCATTCGCATTTAAGCGGGTTACATTTCCAATGGTCTGTCTATTATTACGCTTGGAATTATAGGCATTGAAACTACCACCAATAATGAATTTTCCACTCTGCGGTCCTGCACTGATACGACTGATGGAATATATAGTTCCACCACTTCCCCAAGCCCCAAATCCAAAGTTGATATCGTTGGTGATATACCCACCATCTGGGTCCAATTGCGCGATACCTCCATTTGGAACGGCTTCCGTTCCTTTTAATTCGAAGGTATTGAAGGAACCACCAACCCAGAAGCGTCCGGAAGATAACTGTTCGATATCAAAAATAGTTCCTACACCACCAGAAAGATAACCTGCACCATTGACCACCTTAAAGGTGTTATCCACAGAGACCTTGCCACCCACTCGGATCACTGGACCAAAGAATGTCTGTTCATTGGCTGTGATCCAAACGCTACCTGTACTCGCGGTAACAGGGATTTCGAAACGAATGGATGTATCTGTGAAGTCTATAACATTGGCTTCTATCTCATTGACGTATAATTTAAAATTATCCTTGTACTTCATCAAGCCATTTACCTGCAGCTCCATGACCGATCCTGCGGCAACTATACCTAATTCTGATGATTTGGATACGAAATTGATATCTAGTACTTGTTTACCTCCTGCATAGGGATCTTCTGCAAGTTCCGTCTTCTTGGTGCATGCTTGGAAACTCCCCAACATGAAAACCATGGAGACCGCAAAGAGGCCAGTTTTTAAGTTTTTTCTAGTTAACATTGATTTTTTCATTTATGTTAATACTCGATTAGGGTGTTAAGGGATCAATCCCTGCCGAAATGGCTTGATCAATAAACGTGTTGGAAAAGAAACCAAATGTATGTTTTGTTCTATTCAACACATGGATCACACCGTTATTGGTTTGAATATCTGAGGTAGCTATGGGAATATTTCGCAAGGATACCATTGGGTTTGATAGATCCGGTATATAAGCCAGGAATAATTGACGATATCCGGCATACTGTACACCACCCGCATCGTTATAGATGACACCGATATTCATGATGCGACCACCATAACTGGTATAGTTTTGTCCAGGATAAGCTAAGTAGGATACCGTATCGCGCTGAGGATAATCCTTCAACAAATTCTTGCCTTTGAAGATGTAGTTTGATAACATATTCTTCCACACCTGAGGTTTGATTTGGCTCAATTCCTTAACCGTATCTTTTCCATTGAACTGTAATTGTCTATTCAATCCCAATACGGCTCTGGTAATACAACCACTCGGAGGAGCAAAGAAAGTTACCTCTTCATTTTCGATGACATTTTTCATCCCAGCCAGGTCGATCACCATTAAGGTGGAATCGAAGAAATCCAACTTGGATTCTAAATACTTAATGGATGAACCATTGAATTTAGGATCATGGATTCCGGAATCAAAGTAATATTTTTTACAGCCGGTAAAACATATGAGCATCACCACTGCTAATTTCCAAACGATATGTTTCTGATTTTTCATAAGATTAGTTCCAAAAGATATTACCGATTAAACTTGGGTTTGCCACTTTTTCTGCATCCGAGATGATCAATGGCCATGTCCAAGCACCTGCATTAAAGTTTCCAACACTCATTACCGCATTGGAATATTCTGTATTTACCACTCGTTTCGTACGAACTAGATCAAAATAGAAATGACCTTCACCGATCAGCTCCCGCTTTCTCTCCTTGTAAATATCATCTTTCAGCGCGTTTCCAGTGGTGGTAAATGCCTGAGCACCAGCCGCTGCTCTAACTTGATTAACATAGCCTTGAGCTATTGCATCATTTCCCAATTCCGCCGCGGCTTCTGCTGCTAATAATAGCGCATCAGGAAGTCTGAAAATAATGGCGCTATCGTCATTCTTAACGGTTAGGTTAGAACCACTTCCTGTGGAATATACGTTAATGAATTTCTTCAACTGGAAATTTCCATTATCACTGCTCATGTTCTCAAACCAAACTGTTCTACGCTCATCCGACTCCGTAGCCGGAAAGAGTTTCTCTATGTATTCCTTTTCGTAGGTCATGTGACTGGTTGTTTTGGTTGTCGATCCTCTAAAAGGATAATGAGAGAAGAAGAAGGAAGGGTTTGCAAAATCAACAAAGCTCTCGCCGTAATTGTATTCCTGCAATATCCCAAACAGATTCTCTGCCGTCTTCCCTTTGAAAATACTTTTCGTATTATCGATGGTAATAGGCAAAAGGTGATACTGGGTATGGGAAGAAATTTCTTCTCCTAATGTTACAATTGCCTCATAATAAGGAACCTTATTGTTCTCTTCCCAAGCCGCTGCCCACATATTCAGATGCATGAGAAGTGCAATTGCAGCTCCACGGTTAGGTCTAAATCCTGCTTTGGAGTTGTCTGCATAAGTTACAGGCAAGTCATTTTTTACCGACTCCATGTCTGCAATAGCCAGTTTTAACACTTCTAATTGCGGTCTTCTAGGTAAGGATAAACTATGATAAGCTTCGGTGTAATAGATCGCATCGCCAAAAAGCTTACAAATAAATAAATAACTTAGGTTTCTCGTAAAAGTAGCTTCTGCGATATATTGCTTGCGATCGGTCTCCGACAGCTGATTGGCAGGAACTTTATCAATCTCGTAAATCAAGATATTACTTGCAGCGATCACATCATACCATCCTTTCCAGTTCATGATGTCCTTCAAACGGTTATCATAAGTGGTTGTACCAGACATAACTGGTTTTAAATTGTTGGATATGAGGTTATTTATTGGTCCATTTCCATTATTATCCAAATTGTTGACAATCTTTACAAAATTACCACGAAGATCCAAGGCTGGAATCAGCATGCTATTACCAAGCTTTGATTTTAAACGTGTGTAAATTCCTCCCATATAACCTTCTACATCTGCTTTGGTTTTCCAGAAGTTATTTCCGGAAAGAGCATCGATAGGTGTCACATTTAAGAAGTTATCACAACTTTGAAAACCTGTCATCAATGCGCCCAATACGAGGATATATTTTAATTTTTTCATTTTCATCTTCATTCAAATTAGAATTCAACATTTAATCCAAGGGTAAACTGTTTTGGAAGTGGGTAACCTCCAGACATATCTCTACCCAAAGCCGATACACTTTCCGGGTTAGGACCAGAGTACCGCGTGATGTACCCTAGGTTCGCAGCCGTGAAATTGATACTTAATCTGTTCATACCGTAGCGTTGTGACAACGTCTGTGGAACGTTATAATAAACTTTTACGGAGTTCAATTTGAAGTAAGATCCATCTTCCTGGAATAAGGTCTGGTTCGTACGGAAAGGGTTCAAAATTGCCGAACGTACGAAATCAAAAGGATTTGGATAAACAGCATCATCACCCACGTTTTGCCAGAAATTATATTGCGATATCGGAACTAAACCGCCCATTTCGGTAGGTTTTCCAAACAACCCAAATTGAGCAGCTAAACTGTTGTTTAGGATATCACGTTTTAAAGTAAAGGATGTATTTACTTCTAAACTCCATTGCTTATACTGCAATAGGGACATCAAACCACCAGTAATCTGTGGTTGCGAGTTACCTGCAATAACCTGATCATAATTATCAATGATATAGTTACCATCCAAATCCGTATAAATCGGATCCCCAGGTTTGAAGTAATTCAAAAGACCATTTCCGCCTACGCGAACTGGCAAACCAGTTACTGGATCAACAGGGATCTGATCCAAGGAAGTATAAACTCCTTTGGTATTGAATAAATAGTTGGATAGGGAGTTCGTTCCTAAACGGTAATATAGAGACTGCCCCAAGGAATTATCAATTTGAATAAATTCCCTCAAACCATCAGGAAGTTTTGCCAAGATCTCTCTATTGATGGCAAAGTTTCCAGAAAGGTTCCATTTGAAAGGACTGGATGGTGATAATGGTCTTGCTGTGGCTTGGAATTCCCAACCGTAGTTGACATTACTGATTTCCGTAGAACCGATGACATTGAAGGAGTTCGACGATGATAATTGCTTCTCCTTAAAGATATGGTCGTTTTGTTTGTAGTAACTATCAAACATCACGGATAATCTGTTCTGGAAAATGGAGAAGTCCATACCAAAGTTGTATGTTGTTGCCTTTGTTGGTTCTAAGGAAAGGTTTGGAAGTGTTCCTAAATCTGAAATAACCGTGTTTTGGTTATTGTAACGACCTCCAGCATATAACTTACCGTAAGCTTGGTAGATATTTCCATTTGGAGAAATGTTCGAACCATAAGATACACGGAAGTCACCATAGTCTAACCAGGTCCAAGCGTCAAGGAATGATTCCCGGTCAAAGTTCCATTTTAAGGAGATGGATGGGTTTTTCTTGTAACCAGCATTTGGTCCGTTAGTGGAAAGTCCATCTACACGGTAATTGAAATCCAATACATATTTTGATTTGTAGTTATAAGAGAAGTTTCCCGCGAAAGCTACAGTTCTCAGATCGGTATAGCCAATGGTACCACCTTTCGAGCTCAGGTAACTGGTCATTAGCGTTAATGGACCTCTCAATTGGTCATTCACCACCTTGTCATTCAACATCGCGTCGGATTTGAAAAAGGATGCCCTTAATTCAGAGAAGGCAAATAAATTGAAGTTATGTGCTAATTCCTCATCACCAGGTTTTTCCCGGAAACCGAACACGTAGGATAATTGCGCACGGTTGTACAAGGTAGTTGCCCTGTCATTATAGGTATAATATTTCGCTTGGTTTGAATTCAAAGCAGCAGGAGAGAAGTTGTCCTTGGTGCTTGAAACGGTCGTATAACTATTGTAAACACCTGCTTTAAAATTCCTGAACAGGTCATAGAAAATGTTCACTGTTGCGTTGGTGTTCAATACCTTATTATCATCATCTGTGGTTAAAGCACCTAATACCGAGTTTACCGATGAATATAAGGATGGTGCTGGTAATAGGGAAGAAGATGCTCCTCCTGTGGCTACCCCATTATTCAGCAGACCATTACCACTTCCCATCCGTTGCTTCTGAATGGAATTATTGAGCAAGGCTTCGATCTTGAATTTTTGAACCGGATTATAGATCATGTTCATATTCAGATTGTAACGAGAGTAGCCCGTGTTTTCCTGAATACCTTTTTCATCATAAGCTCCTAAAACCACTTTGTAGTTGAACTGTACATCACCACCCGATACATTCAGGTTATGGTTGTGGTTGTACGTTGGTTTATAGAAGTAAGATTGCCAGTCGGTAGAGTTGTTATAATACGCATTCAAACTATCCGAAAGGAAAGGGGTGTTATTCACTAAATCTAAGGCGTGGATAGCTGAAGTATCGTTCATCAATATTTGACGGATACGCATTAAACGTTCTTCTTTACCTCCGATTACTGATCTTAATTGGGGAACAGCAGACATAAAAGCAGAACCATTATAGCGGACTACTGGGACTTTAGAATTACCACGTTTGGTCGTTATCAAGATAACACCGTAAGCACCTCTGGAACCATAAAGGGAAGTTGCTGCCGCATCTTTCAATACGGTGATATCTTCGATATCCTCGGGTGGAATTTGGGATGCAGGAGAAACACCTGGCCCAGCTTGTTGGAAACCATAGGAATAATCGGCATTATCATCTACAGGAACCCCATCGATCACATATAAAGGCGAAGTAGGTGTTAAGAAGGCATTATTACCATTACCTGTCACATTGATGTTAGAGATACCACGGATGGTCACACTACCACGGAAACCTGGGGCTCCTGTATTGTTTTGGATATTAAGACCCGCCACTTTACCTTGTAATAAGCTCATCACGTCGCCAGCTGGCTGGCCTTGGATGTCTTTTCCGGAGATGGTAACTGCAGAACCAGTATTTAAGGTTCTCGATTTGGTTTGGTAACCCGATGTTACGGTTACTTCGGCAATTTTTTCACTACTAGAGGTCAGACCAACCGTTAAGGAAGTTTTATTGTCCACCTTTACCGATTTACTGTCATAACCAATGGTTCTGAAAACCAAGGTCGCATTGTTCGGTACATTGATACTGAATTTACCATTATTATCTGTTGATCCGATCGACAGGCCATTACTTAGAATGGTTACACTGGAAAGCGGATCTCTTTTTCCGGAGGATGCGTCATATACTGTTCCAGTCACCGTGATGCGCTGTTGAGCCCAGGCTACATCCTGCATGGTGAAAAGCAGTAATACGATGATGTATTTTATATATTTCATTGAAATAATCATTTAAAATGAATGTAAAGGACCACTAATCATTATCGAATTTTGGCTTGTCCCGTTTAAACCAGAAAGTCAATTCCCAATCGGCTTTTTCGAAGATTTTAAAGTTGAAGGTCAGGTAGTTCTTTTGAAGGACATTCCCAAAAGCCATTCTACTATATCTAAAAACCATATGTGCCTGATCTCCTGATACCGTTGTGTATCTGGTCGGGTAGGAGCTCAAAGGAATTGGATAAGCCACATCGTATTTCACTTGTTTATCATCTTTTTTCATGTTGAACCCATGCACGAGGTTTTCCCAATCTGTTTCGTCGAAATTGTTCGGATCGATAGGATTGGAAAGGGAATCGATGAACTTAATGGTTAAGCTGTTTCCATTTCCAGTTTTCTTGAACAATACTTGTACATCATCACGGGTATTGAAATATTGACCTCGTTGACCGGCCATAAATACCGAAGTGGGATTTACCGAAACGCTTGTTCCTTGACCGGTGATTGGGTCTAAATTGGAAGGTTCATACGGACGTTCTCGCAGTGGCATTAAGCGCATATTCTGAAAATATTTTCGGCCACCTGAGTTCGACATTTCCACATCAAACACGTATCCAGAATCTGGTTGAGCTTTAATCATGTTTGAATTGGCGGATGCCCACATGATAAAATCGCCAGAATGTGGTCTGATATCAAATAAGGGATGGTTCTCTATGGTCCTTTTCGCTTCAATTTCTTCAATGGACTTTTCAGTACCATTGTAGATCCCTTTCCAAACCAGGACAGGATAATGTTCGGTTAGTTCGGGAGCTGGTTCACCATCGAAAGTTCGCATGTTGACAATCTTGAAATCAAGCGGTCTACTGGAATTTCCGTATTGGAAAATATTGTTGAAAAGGGTACTTCTTCCGAGCACCGGTTGAAATACAGTTACATTGTATTTGGAGTCATTTGCAATCGACAAACGCTCTTCTGGAAGGTTCTTTTTACATGATGAAAAAGTAAGCACTCCCAAGCATAGCGCGATGCCAATCTTGAATATTGATTTACTAGTTTTCATCTTCATCATCTTCTATAGGGTTCATACGGTCTGTAAATTCACCAAATCCAAAACTGTGGATAGCAGATAGGATATTGATGGTTCCATTGGTTGTTTTAATGTTCACCGTTGTAGCACGAGTAGTGATCCAATCTTTGTTGATGTTCGATCCGAAAGGATTGCTGAAATCAACGGCACTAGCGCCTCCACTCTCGAATCCTGAAGCACTTAGTTTGACGTAACGGACATGCATTGGATAATCGTAAGCAATCGAGGTCAATAAAAGCCCATCCAACTCAGGGATATAATCGTCTGTGGTTTTTACACCACGGATAATATATCGGGCAACTAAGGTGTCCAACTGTAGCGGATCAACCGTGCTTAAAGAAAGTTCAGGTTCACCTAATTGGCGACGTTCAAGGTTTAAATATTTCATCGCAGCAGCAAAGTTCAGATTCACTGGGGCGAATAAGGTTACTTGGTTATTGTTCAAAGAATCCTTCAGGCCAGGAAGACGGTCAAGCACCAATAACAGGGAATCAAATGTTCCTGCCGGTTGGGCTTGCAGGTATTCCAAGGTCGTACCATTGAAAGATTGTACGTCATTTTTATAATCGTAATATGGTGAGTCACTCTTTGAACAAGAGCTGAACCATAAGCATAATATTCCTAGGAATACCGCTATTGGAGTTTTTACTAATAATGTTTTCATACTCATCAATCTAGATTTATAACCAATAAGGGTTTTGTGTAATCGAAGAATTGGCATTGATAACAGCTTGTGAAACCGGCCAATAGATACCTCCGGCATCTTCAAATTCTTTGAATGTTAATTGCTTGCCATCTTTTTCTGCAAAAGGGGCGTTCGATCTTTTCAATCGTTGGTACCGGATGATATCATACCATCTCCAGCCTTCACCCATTAGCTCTTTTCTTCTTTCATCAAAAATCGCTTTGATGACATCTGGTGAGTTTTGGGTTGAATAAACGATTCCGCGCAGGTTACATGCTTTATTCAAAGCAGTATAGGCGCCGTCGATATCACCCAAAGCAGCTAATGCTTCTGCACGTAAAAGGGTAATCTCTTCCATGCGGCTGAACACCATGGATGAACTGAACAGGGTAACATTTCCTGAAGTCTGCGATGGGTATAATACTTTGATCTTATTGAAGATTGGAAGTTCTGAATCGAAACCATAGAAATAGTTTGTTCGGTAGTAGCCGGATACCAAATCCTTACTAAATCTTAAATCCTTATGGTCGGTAAAAATATTGATAATGCTATCCTTGCTGACGAACATTTCCGGTTTTGATTTCGGAATGAAAGGGGATGCCAAGGTCAATTGCTCGATATGCCCATTCGCAGTAGATAAACCATTTCCTGCTTCAAATGGGAAACCAACCATTACCGTAGCACGTTTGTAGGCAAATGGGCTATAGTTGTTCTGGTTTTCTGTTAAAGCATCCATATTGATGTAATCCAATGGGTTGGCACCATCAACATAATATTGTGTGGATTGGTTGTCCAAAACGAATTTTGAATAAGTAGCTGCATCGATATAGTTTCCTTGCCAAGCAGCAATATGAGCTAAGATGATGTAGGCTGATAAACGCGTCCAAATGTTTCCATTCCAAGAAGACCATCCGCCACCGTAATACAAGCCAGGATAGATCGGGTCAGTTCCGCCATAACGGAAAGGAACCACCTGCGCTGCGTCCAATAGTTCTGAAGTCGCAAAACCTAAAACACGATCTTGGGAGGTGCGCTCTGTTTTGATAAAATCACCATCGTGGGAGGAAGTGATCAATGGCACATCTCCCCATATTCTACTCATATAGAAGTAAGCATATGCTCGTAGCATTCTTGCTTGGGCGATATCCACCTTATTGTTCAATTCCGTATAACGGGGATCAAGCTCTAAAATTTCACTAGAACGTTCAATGAATAAACTTGCAGCATTGATACCTGCATAGAAACGTCTCCAGTTACTTACTCGTTCAATAACAGGGTAGGAGGCATTTAGTTGATTGTTGACGACTGCCTTTAGGTCAGATCGATTGGTGATGGTGAAATCACCCTCCCGAAGATCGCCCATTAACCAGTGACCATTATCTGCTACCGTTGCCGAACGCATTAATCCATAGATGGACATTAAGTTGGCTTTTGCATCTTCCAAGGTTTTCCAGTTGGTTTCCTCGGATGCTAAGCGGGTAGAAGGAACATCGTCGATCTTGCTGCACGATGCACCAGTTCCCAGTAGGGCGGCCGTCATGGTAAGACCAAAAAATGCTCTTTTAATTTTTATATTTCTTATCGATAAATTCATGATATACACGTTTTAATCCTATAAATCCAATTTAAGGCCCAATACAAATGTTCTTGGGATGGTTAAGTTTGCTCCATCGTATAAACCGTTGTAATTGCTCAATTCAGGATCAACACCAGTGAATTTGGTGAAAGTCAATACGTTCAATGCCGTAGCATAGAGGTATACTCTTCTGAATTTGCCGGATGAGCTGTTCAAGAAAGAAGCGTTTTTGAAATCATAACCTAGTGTAACAGATCTTAATTTCAAGTAGGAAGCATCTTCCAGGAATAGATCCTGATCAACACGGTAAGCATTTACATCCGACCAAGGATTGTAGATTGGGTATGTTTTTTCTTTTTCAAAAGATTGCCATGAGGATACTTCTTTTACAGAAGTGATATCGTTACTGGCTTCACGTTTGATGAAATCATACTTGGTTGCCTGGTATTGGTTAAGGATTTTATGGCCTGTCGCGAAGAAGAAATGGAAATTCAAGTCGAAGTTCTTGTAGGCAAAGGTATTGCTCCAGCCTCCGATCAACGAAGGTAATCGATTACCTTCCATTACTTTATCGCGTGTATCGATGCGGTTATCGTTATTCAGGTCAGCCCATTGTGGATCACCCGCAAATAATGGGATTCCATTGAAGGTATGGCCTGCAGGTACATCTGCATCGGTATTGTAGATCCCTTGGTTTTTATAGATCCAATAAGAGGTAACAGGTTTTCCAACTTCTAATCTGTTGTCACCATTGATGATTTCCTTATAACCATCCGGAAGTGCCGTGACTTCGTTCTTGTTATAATTCAAATTGATGGATGAACGCCAGTTGAAGCTTTCAGGATTTTGAATGATCTGTCCGTTCAATAGGAATTCAATTCCTTTGTTGTTAACTTCCAGACCTGATTTATAATTTACGGAATAACCGGATTCCAACGGCACTGGTACACCAACCAATTGGTTTTTATCATTTCTGTTATAAACGGAAATAGCGGCATTCATGCGGTTGTTCAAGAAAGTTCCATCTAAGGAAATATTGGTCCTATCGGCATAAGGAAGTTTGATTCCATAGCCAATAAATCCACTCTCATAAGGACGGTTGATCCCTAATACACCTCCATATCCTGGAATGGTAGGTTCTTCATACCATCCACTCTCAGAACGATATTGAGGTCCTGCTGCATAGCGATCATCTAAGAAGATACGTACATTTCTTCCCCAACCTGCTGATAGCTCCAATTGATTGAAGAAACTGCTTCCAGCGAACAATTGATCTTTGAGGTTATAGGTCATGCTGACAGCTGGCGTAGTCATCCAACGGCTATCTGGTTGCCCATTCGATGAACCATCACGACGTACCATAGCGTTTAACTTAAAGATGTCCTTATAGCTGTATTTTGCCGAACCATAGAAGGAAAGCAAATTGTTAAGCTCCTTGTCGATGTAACGGAAAACGTAAAAATTTCCTGCATTCAAGGCATTCAAATAACTATCTCCTTGAGCTCCCGGATCTACAAAAACCAATTTTACGTAATCGTTAGGTCCATTATAGGCTCTAGCATAGTTATACTTATAGGTGTCACCTTGGTAAACATGGCCAACTTCTAGATCTAAGGAATGGTCATCACCCAGGTCAAAATCATAACCGATCGTATTGTTCCAGATCATCCGTTGGTTATAACCAAAATAGGTGGAAATATAACTTACCCCGTCCATTAGGGTAGACGGCGTAAAGTAATCGCGGATACCTTCGTTATAATCGAAGAATAAACTCGATTGAAGCGAGAATCTGTTCAATTTGGAACTAAGGGTCAAATTACCATTGATGGAAGTAGTTCTGTTATTATCCACATTTTTCTTGTTCTCGTCTAAATAAAGACCAAAGTTGTCTTTGTTTGGAGAAAGGGGAGTTGATAGATCGGGAATATAGCGGGTCTCTGCAAAACGGTCGCGAAGACTTTTATTGCGGTTTCTATCCAAACGAACAGCATTCACGTTACTGGATACGGTTAACCATTTGAATGGTGCCATATTAATTCCGAAGAACACGTTGTAACGATTGATGTTTGTCTCATCGGCATTTCCGGCATTTTTGGTTCCAGAACCGAAGAAACGGAAATTCGCTCTTTCATTTCCTCCGGTAATACCTAGATCGGCTGAATAGGTTGGGGTGTTTTTATAATATAGGTCGTTCCAATTGGAAGGGCCAAAGTAGGCGGTGTTCGTCGAATCCCTTAAATACAAGGCGTAATCATCATAACGTTGCTGATTACCATATTTCTCGTAGAAAGGTCTTCTGAAGTTATTTTCATAAACCCCATTGACGGTATTTACTTTCGGTGCGGTTGCATAGCCAAAATAAGTGTTCAAGCTGATATCACGGATTCCGGCTTTGGCATTTTTTGTAGTGATGTATAAAGCCCCATTCGCAGCATTTGGTCCTAATTTGGCCAATTCGAAGGGATCTTTCACCAATACCACTGATTCGATGTTACTGATGTTGATCTGTGCTAAGAGGTTATTCGCCGGTCCCACCCGATTGTAATCGTATTTCTGAACATCAAATGCGAAAGGGTTGTCGGCCACTAAAGGAACGCCATTTAGATAAACGGCAGGTTGAAGGGCATACACATCTTTTTTGGAGAACAAGATTCCTGAAGGACCTTGAACGATCATGCTCTGTTCTGTTCCTGGTTCACCATTAGGTTCTTGTACATAAAGACCAGCAAGATGCCCTTTAGCAATTTGTTGAAGGGATAGGTTTGGAACAGCAGATGCTTCGCGGATGTTGATTGTATCCTTAGCATTTTTGAACTTTTGTAAGGCCTTTACCATTTGGCCTATGGTGTCTGTTTTTGCATTATACTCCGAAGTGTCAACTTGGGATTTGACAAATGGAATACGATATCCTTTTAAGGAAGATTCTCCAAATGTTTTCGCGTGCGCAGAATTCAATTGGAGGCCACCAAAGGATAAACATAAAGCAATAGAAAGACTTATGGAAGTTTTTACCATTATTTCCAGTTTAAATTTTGTTAATAAAAATGAATGTTATTGACCAGGTTATTTTAGGCCAATGCTAGGATGTGTTTCGTTTATTCGACGAAGTTTTGATGTAGATGTTTGTTCATAATTTTAATATAAAAAGTGTTTCGGTTAAATTATTTCTTATTGATTTTTTTGGTTCTTTTATTAATGGTATTTGGTTATAAATTCCTAATAATCTGGTTTAAAATAAATCAAGGAATAAACCAAAATTGGTCACCTTGACTTAAGGCTACTAACAATAATAATATTCTTTTTTATAATAACATAAAGGTTAAACAACGCAAACGTTTGTCCAAATTCACGCAAACGTTTGACTAAAATATGTATTACATAATCTGTAACAATTTCCTAAAATATTAAATTATATAAATGCATTTTATCACTAAAGTTGCTTAGTATTAAGTTTAGAGCAATATATTTGATTATTTAATTTGGGTAATTTAGTTTTTTACAAAATTAAAAACGGATAGAATAGTTGAGATTGTTTTAATGATTAATCAATTATGAATGGCATGTATTCGATTCGGGGTGTAAGGGATTTGTAAGTGACATGTAAGTGAGGTGTAAGTACCTTTTAGCACTTACACCTCACTTACATGTCAATTAAACTATACTTTTACCTTGAAGCAAACTATCTGTTATTTGTAGGTACGAAGCAATCATCCCGTCATTGCGAGGAACGAAGCAATCTTTCGATTAGTGTAAAGATTGCTTCGTCGTACCTCCTCGCAATGACGGGAAAACCGTCGTAATGACGGGAAAACTTTCGCAATAACGTATAATATGAGAGATTTAAGTCTACTTACATCTTCGCATCCATCAATTTATCAGATTTTATTTTAGGTTGTCCGAGTTTAATTTTTATAACAAAGGCGCGATCTGTTTGGAAATCCTTCGGTAGCACAATATCAAAGTAGGTGTTCTTATCCAAATCCAAACCGATATCAGCATGTTTGATTGTTAATTCTTTATTATTCAATAATAACTTAGCACTAATCGGTAATGCAGTAGATTTTTTAGGGAATGCTAACCTAGCCAAATTATTTACCGGCCTATTAAATACTGTTAGATAAAGGGTTGAATCCTTCTGGGTCAAATATCCCATCTTAGTTTTTGGAAGATCCGCGTGCCTTACGCCTTGAACTGCCTCGCCATTCACTTTCATCCAATCGCCAAGTTCCTTTGCGATTTTATCTTCTCCAGGGTGCATCAATCCTTTTCCATCGGGACCAAAATTGAGCACAAAATTTCCATTCAACGAAACGGTATGCATTAGCATATCCAAAATATCATCCGTTGTTTTGGTATAGATTCCAGACCAATCTTTCATGTATCCCCATCCATTAGGTGGTATGGTCATTACGGCATCCCAATCATTACCATCCAACCATTCGTATTCTTGAGGTAATTTTCTTTCCCAACCTTGTTCGTAATCTCCGAGGATATCTCCATTGCTATCAAAATGGCGCTTTCCGTGTTCATCATTTCTGAACCTTGATCCAATGATCAGACCTGGATGTTTTTCACGCAATTCTTTTTCCAGGTTGTACGTGAATTCATAGGCCTGAACCCATGATTTATCCCAAGTACCATCAAACCAAAATCCTTTGATGGTCGGATAATTCTGGAGAAGTTCCAATAATTGGTTCTTAGTATATTGAAGAAACCTATTATATCTTTTTTTCTCCTCTTCTGTTTCAGGAGCCTTGGATAGGTAATCCGGATTGTTCCATTCCAAAATAGAGAAATATAGGTATACATCAATGCCTTCAGCGTTATAGGAATCCACCACTTCTTTTACGATATCTTTTTTATAAGGAGAGTTGCTGATGTTGTAGGATGAATATTTCGTTGGCCATAGGGCATAACCATCATGATGTTTTGTCGTAAAAATCATGTATTTGGCACCCATATCCTTGGCCTGTTTAGCCCATTTCTTCGCACTGAAAGCGGTAGGATTAAACTGTTTGTAAAGATTGTCGTAGATTTCCTTCCAGTTTTTTGGCGCATTGGGTCCCGACCAGGTACGGATCCATTCCGAAGCGGCTGCACCGCCTCTTGCGGATACACCTTCCCATTCATTGCCTGGGATGGCATAAAGTCCCCAATGGATAAATTGTCCCAAACCATAATTACGGAAAGCTTCCATGGCTTCATCTGTCCGATGCTTAGGCGTGATGGGTCCATATTTAACTTCGATACGTTCTTTTGGTTTTGTCTTTGGACCGGTCCATTGCGCATTTGCGGTCGAGTTCATCAATAGTCCTGTTAATCCTAAAAGGATTAATTTTGATGTTCTTCTCATTGGTATCTTGATTTTTAGAAATATAATCGTGTTTTTCAAAATGATAAAGATACGATTCAGCAGGCTGATTTTGGAAAAAGAGGTGGCTTTTATCATGGAATTCTACGGAAACGATTGCGGATTAGGCGAAACTCTTGGGATTTGGTAAAATGTATTAACTTCGTTATGCTTAAGGAGGAACAAACAGTGGAACAAGAAAACAAATCAAAGCCTGACCTTTATTATAAGGTGGACATCGTGGTTATCGGTGCGGGCCAAGCTGGCCTTTCTGCGGCCTATCATTTGCAGCGTGAAGGATTGGAGCCAGGAAAGGGATTCGTCGTGCTCGACGATGAGTTTGGTGCTGGAGGTGCCTGGCAACATCGATGGGATTCCTTGACATTGAGCAATGTGAATGGGATCAATGACCTTCCTGGTTTAGGATTTGACGAGGTGATCGATAAGGACGATAAGGCAATGCAGGCCAATGTTGCCCTTCCAAAGTATTATGAACAGTATGAAAAGACCTTTAAATTGCCGGTAATACGGCCTGTAAGGGTTACTGAGGTTATAGAACGCAATGGTCGTTTTTTGATCAAGACGAATGCTGTGCAATTCAATGCACGGGGTATTATCAATGCGACAGGCACCTGGAAAACACCACATTGCCCCAAATATCCGGGCTGGGATAAATTCAAAGGTATACAATTGCATACCGGGCAATATAAAAGTGCAGAGGAATTTAAAGGAAAACATGTGATCGTGGTGGGGGGAGGTATTTCCGCCGTCCAACTGCTGGGAGAGATCTCCAAAGTGACGAGCACAACTTGGGTCACCCGTAGACCGCCTGATTTTCGGAATTATGAATTTACACAGCTGGAGGGTAGGGATGCGGTAGCTTTGGTAGAAGCCCGCGTGCGGGAAGGTCTTCCCGTGGAATCTGTGGTTTCTGTTACGGGATTACCTTATACACCTGCTATAGCAGACCTTTTGGAAAGTGGCGTTTTGGATCGGAAAGAGATGTTTCAGGAAATTACAGAAACTGGGGTGAAATGGGCGGATGGAACAAGCATGGAAGCCGATGTCATTTTTTGGAATACCGGGTTCCGTCATTCCATTGATCATTTAGCGGGATTAAATTTGGTAAATAAGTTAGGGGGCATAGAAATGACCGGAAAATTAACAACGCAGGTAGCCAAAGATCCTAGAATCCACCTGACGGGTTATGGGCCATCAGCTTCTACCATCGGCGCAAACCGCGCAGGTCGTGCCGCAGCAAAAGAATTGATAGATTTTCTCCATCTAAAACAGCAATAACTTGTTGTAAGGATAATGCACTAATTATTTTAGACATGAATTTTTCAAAATATGAAGCGCTTTTGGTGGCTTTATTGGCCGTAGTGCAATTTACCGTAGTTTTGGATTTTGCCGTTATGGCTCCATTGGGTGCGGAACTGATCAAGGCATTAGGAATCTCTACCCATCAATTTGGTATCTTGGTCTCGGCCTATGCCTTGAGTGCGGGCGCTTCGGGATTTCTCTTGGCAGGTTTTATTGATCGTTTTGATAGGAAACAGATTTTGCTATTCATGTATGTGGGTTTCCTTTTGGGTACTTTGTTCTTCGCCTTGGCACCCAATTATTACCTTTTGATGGGGGCTAGAATTGTTGCTGGGATATTTGGTGGAGTGATGTCGGGAATTACCTTCGCAATCGTTACGGATTATTTTAGGTATGAAATCCGAGGACGCGTCATGGGGTTTATCCAGATGGCATTTTCGGTTAGCCAGATCTTAGGAATTCCTTTGGGACTATACTTGGCCCATATTTGGAGTTGGCATATCCCTTTCTATTTTATTGTATTTATAGGGCTGATCAATTTTTTGTTATTGATCCGGTATATGAAACCGATTCCCTCGAAACGAATCCCTGGGGTTGATAGTAGGTATTTTCAGGTAATAAAACGAGTCTTCAGTAATAAAAATTACCTGGTCGCTTTTTCCACCACATTTTTCTTGGCGACCGGCGGATTTATCCTTCAACCTTATATTACGCCACATTTGGTTTTTGACCTCCATTATGCTGAGGATCAATTGCCATTGGTGTTCTTTAGTGCGGGGATTGCCACCTTGATCGGTTCACCAATTTTTGGTCGTATCAGTGATTCTTGGGGAAAGTATAAGCTATTTGTGTTGGGAAGTCTGTTGGCAGGTGTTGCCATTCTTTGGTTTGTAAATATTCCAGCGGGAAATATTTTCATGTTGGCATTAAGTTTCAGTTTGATGATGCTCTTTGTTTCTTCTAGGATCATTAGTGCAACGGCGATGATGACTGCCATTCCAGAGGCTGCTGAAAGAGGCGCTTTCATGAACATCAATTCTGCCATCCAGCAATCCAGTGGGGGTATTGCTTCAATCTTAGGTGGTGTTATTTTGATTGAGGATGCAGATGGAAAGGGTTTTGAGAATTTTAATGTGTTGGTGATAATAACATTTGTAAGTATTATAATCTGTGTTTTGCTGATGTATAGGGTAAATAGGATCGTGGAAAAGAAACGAATTACTTAAAATCGATACTGATTTTAAAGGAATTGGTCGTGTTTTTTTTGTAGTTTTAAGGACTAACTATTTAATTATTAATGGTATGACGCATTCAAGATTGTTGTTTTTGACCTTCCTTTCTATCGCACTTTTAACGGCTTGTGAAGTTGGGAAAAAAGTTGATCGTACAAATTATGATCATTTAACTATTAAAGAATTGGCAAAGGGTGATCAATTGATCGATTTTTCTGATAGTATGTTGATGGGTCCGATCGATATTAATAAGCTTTCTAATGATGATGCAAAGATAGCGAAAGCAGCTATTTATAGGGTTTATTCTAATCTGGAACTGAAGGATAATCAATATCTATTTAGAGTTAAAGATGCTGAAGAACTGCATTTGTCAGAAAGGGTTTTTGATAGGTATGTGAAAGATATTGAAGAAATGAATGCACATGTTCGTAAAGAGGATGAAATGAAGAAGCTGGAACCTATAAGCAGTGAATATTTGAACTCTTTGTTGAAATAAAAATTTTAGTTATAATGTCATATTAGTTCTATTGATTCCTCATTAGGGCTTGTTTATTTAATTATTCTTATAAGCTAATAACCCATTTATTAGCCTAGGATTTTCTTTTAACTTTCTTTTTCCTTTTGGTTTTTGATTGAAAAACCAAATCCTTTTAAAATTATTTTTTATCGGAATAGTACTCGGTTTTCGATTTGGTGTTATTACTACTATAAACCAAATTATAAACCAATTCTATAAGCATGAGTCAGCGAATTGATAATGCATTTATCGGAAGATTTTTTTCAAGGAACTGTTCTAAAGCGGAGGTGATCTTGCTGAATGAATATTTTCAAACCGAAAAGGGAAGAGCACATTTAGAGAAGTTTTTAAAGAATGCTTGGAAAAGTAAAAATTCAGGATTGAGCGAGGAAGAGCTTAATCGTCATAAGGAAGAATTTTTGGAGAGATGGAATTTAGTGAACAATAAAAAAATCATGCCATTTTCCCCTTGGAAAAAGATCCTAATTACGGTATCGGCGCTATAAAAACCAATTAAAAAGAAATCTCCGTAAAGATCTTTACCAGTTCCATAGATGATAATCCAAGTATTCATGGCTTATGTGATGACTCACTGACAGACGCTGCGATGGACCTCAAAGAATTGGAAGCAAAAATATCTTATGTTGTAAACAAGCGTAGGTGGTTCAGCACTGCGTTTTTTGTTGCTCGGAAAAGATAAGGTTTCAGGTTCTGCCCTTCTTCTAAGGAGATGCTATTGTTCTTTTCGAAAAGTTTAAGCATCACGTCCATGCTTATTTCTTTTGCGATTTCTGAGTTTTTAAGGAGGTAATTTGAAAAGGAGAAGATTTTATTATAATACCGGTTAAATAGAGTTTTAGAGACGGCCTGGTCATCCATGATGTTCAATGATAATAGTTCTCGGTCAGAGAGGTGTTGCATGGTTTGAAGTGCTAATTTGTCCAAAAATATTATGTTATTTAAAAATAATAAATTTTAGGCTAATATTTTAATTTAAATTTACTTATTACTTCAAAAATAGATAATTATTATAATATTTGGGTATAATAATTATCTATTTAAATTGTTTTATTTTATATTATTTCTCAATAGGAAATTGAATTTTACACGTCAAAATTCTTCACTTTATGCATTTTTACTAAATAAAGTATGATAATCAATCTTTATTTAGTAAAAAAATAAGCCCTGAGTTACACTCAAGGCTTATAGAAAATAAGATTTTCTTACTATGAAGACCATAGTTTTTGTTAACTAGGTAGGAATTTTAAGTAATAGAAATGCGGAAATCAATGAAATTGCTCATTTCGCTTTGCATAGTAAAAAATCTCATATAGGCAGAAGAATTTATTCCCGAACTGAAACATTCACCGCCCCTACACATCACAAATTTTAATTGCCTTTATTCACCGGATCAAATTCTGGAGTCTGCTCTGTATTGGCTGAATACATTGATTTGACTTGTAATTGTTCTAGCACTTTTTTTAAAATAAATTCGGTTTTCCAAGATCTATTAGGAATGCTCCATTCCAAAACCTTTAAGAAGAAATATGTTAATATTTCCACTTTATTTCAACTTTTAGAATCTGAAGATTTTCAAAGTTTTTTAATCTCTTGATTTGAATTTTAGATACCAAAGTGTTTCATGGTAAAAAATCAGATTACATTACATATTCTCTTTTTGTTTTTTCTCGGAAAAAGTAAAAGGTAAAAAAAATGAAAATTTCATGTGTTTGCCTCTTTTATATATTACGGGCATTTTTTTAAATAACCGAGCAACCCGTATCGCTTCTTGAATAAA
This sequence comes from Sphingobacterium tenebrionis, assembly GCF_037126265.1. NCBI lineage: Bacteria > Pseudomonadati > Bacteroidota > Sphingobacteriia > Sphingobacteriales > Sphingobacteriaceae > Sphingobacterium > Sphingobacterium tenebrionis. Next base: position 25,018 of record NZ_JAYLLN010000024.1, on the reverse strand, counting down.
AATCTCGTTGTTTCCGCGAATTGATAATATAGAATCCACGTGTCCCAATTCATTGACCTCAACTGAAAGTTGCACTTTAATTGTTTCTGTGATTGGAGGGAGGGCCTGCCAGTTAATAAGGGAGTCGATGGTTGAATTAGGGTTCCGAATTTGTCCATAAAAAGGTGTATTTTTCGACAAGGAATTATCAAAGTAAGAAGCATTTTTTAATAAGCCTTTTTCAAAGCTGTATTCGAATTCATGTTCGAAAATGGAGGAAAAGCCCATATGCATATAATATAGAAGTTTCCCTTGGTATGCAGTCACTGTATCCGAAAACCATTCTGGGTACACTCGCCCATCTTTAACTTTTTCAGCAAATAAAGACTTTAGATTTACTTTAGCCGTTCTCTCTCCATTGAAGATATTTGTTAGGTACAATCGGTTATCTATTATTTCCCAATAAGCGATATAGCCTCGCCAACATCCAGAAGAAACACCGCTTAATGAATCGGGAAATAGCGGTTTATTCCACTTGTTTTGTTTTTTCCAATGCTCTAAAGGTAAAGCATGCAGCAGCATGGTATCACCCTTAATAATCAAACGATCTGGTTCTTGTTCTGTTGCATATGTCCTAAAAAATAGGCTCATAGCGAATATTAGGCAAATAATGGTAATGTGTTTCATATGGAATGATCTTTACTCTATGATAAAATATATGGCATAATTCCATAAATTAATTCTTCCAATGGCCAGACCAGACGAATATTACCGGTTTCAAAAAGTATGGATTACCTGGATAAATTTAAAAGATATTCAAGAATAGCTAAAGCAAACAGGAGCTTTCATGTTTATGAAATGCTCCTGTTGTTTTTATAAAATAAGGTTAATAACCTTCATTCTGTTCCAGATTTGGGTTCTTGATAATCTGTTCCTGTGCAATAGGATAAAACTGATGGTAATGTTCTCGATCAGGGAAAAATTGAATTCCTGTTTTGAGCCAGCTGCTACCGATATTTTCCTTTCTTGTGTCGTAAAGGAAATAAAACTCACTTTTACAGATGTTCACCAGTTGGAAGATCCAGGCTATATTTTCCATCCTTATCGGTAGAAGTAGATAAGCCCAATTTCGGGATACTTATTGTGGCTCCAGGAATTGGTTTTCCTGCGGTATTTGTCACTATTCCAGTTATGGTACTGGTCTGTTGAACACTAGTATTGGTTATTTTTAGATTTTTTGAATGGAATTCTGAAGTGATTATGTGGAGATTAGCACCACTAGAATCCTTAATGCAGCATAACTGCAGGATAAAACAGAGACCAAATACGAAGTAAAAACTCGCATAGTCTTTATTTAAGAATGTTAGCATGTAGAATTTTTTTTAATCAATCCGATTGCTTGAATTCAAAGGATTGAATTTTAAGGTAGATTTTTATTAGCCGTTAGTTAGATGTGTTGGGCAGGTTGATTTTCCTCTTCATCCTTTCTTTTTGTTTTTCGGAGGGTAAATTTATGTAAGGTTTGTTATCAGAAAATTAGGGAATTGTTTAATGTTAATTAACTGTTTGAAAGAGAAAAATATGTTTACATGTTAAAGTTGGATACTGATTTATTCTATCCTATATTCTTATAATTTAATTAATATAACACATAAACTCTCAATAATTTTAAATCAATATTCAATGAGCTACCATTTAATCCCAAATAGGATTCGGGCACAAAAATGTTGGCTCCTTCTGATTCTACTTCTATTGAACCATATAATCCTTTCTTCAATTTAATTTGATATTTTCCGGATTTATCAACTGTCATTTTTTTTACCAAGATTTTATCTTGATTGTAGATATATAGCGTACTGTACTCAGGTATCTTTCCTGTTGAACATACTGTTACTTTTCCGTAAACTGTTACACTATCTTTTTCTTCAGGAAATTTATTCGTATAATTAAATGTGTAAGCTGAGCAATTATTCTTATATAATTCTTCTTGGTTTTTATTCTTTGGAGTTGGGAAATAAGATGATTCCTTCTTCATTTTATTAAGTTCATGCTGCTGTTTTGAAGCACATGATCCAAAAATGAATAATGATGAAATTACAACTATCTTTAATTTATTAATTACAACCTTCATTTCTTAAAATCTTAAAAATTTTTTTCTCGATAAACTAAAGATAAGCTATTAATAAATTATAATTTATGTTTTTTTTATAGGCATCGTTTAAACCTTCTAAATTACTAATGCGAAATACTTTGTCGATTCCTGTTTTTTAAATCTAAGGATTGGCTATTAAATAATGGGGATAGCTATGGATTATGCTAATATTTTATACCCGAAATAGTATAATCAATTATTATTTACCTATTTTTATATCAGAAAAGGTATAATTATGAATTCACTAAGGCAATTTGTAAAACAAAAGCGAAAGGAACTCAAGTTAACGCAGGAGGATTTGGCATTAAATGCAGGGGTAGGATTACGTTTCGTACGAGATTTAGAGCAAGGTAAAAAGACGCTTCGTTTAGATAAAGTGAATGATGTGTTATCCTTGTTTGGGAAAGAAGTTGGGGTAATTGAAAAAAGTAGAGACTGATGGCACGTCGAGCTAAAATATATTATCAAGATAAATTAGCAGGATATTTGGCTGAAGCAGATGGTGGATTTACGTTCTATTATGATGAAGAATACTTGAATTCATCTGATCCGAAATCGATTAGTTTGACAATGCCATTGTCCCCACAAATTTATCAAAGTAAAGTTTTATTTCCTTTCTTTGACGGTCTCATTCCTGAAGGATGGCTATTAGAAATAGGAGAAAAATATTGGAAATTGAATCCAAGGGACCGATTCGAGTTACTCATTAATTTATGTAGAGATACTATTGGTGCAGTATCTGTATATCCGATGGAGGGGGAGCAAAATGGCTAATTGTTTGTACTGCTATAATCCCGTAGAAGAAGGTGATTATCATCCTAATTGTTCTAAAAGGTTTTTTGGAACTACTAATTTTCCTGTTCTCGATTTAGATAAAGAGAAATTGAATAAACTTGCTCAAATTGCGGTCAGTGAAAGGCTGGCTTTAACTGGAGTTCAGCCAAAAATTTCCCTTAGTTTACATGGAGAAAAAGGAAATAAAAGATTAACCGTTGTTGGTCTTTGGGGGGATTATATATTGAAACCACAGTCGACAGATTTTCCTTTTATGCCTGAGGTAGAGGATCTGACTATGCATTTAGCTAAATTATTTAAAATTGAAACCGCAGAGCATACACTAATCAAGACCACTTCTGGAGAATTTGCTTATTTAACAAAGCGTTTTGATCGTCAAAAACAGAAGAAAATTCACGTAGAAGACTTATGTCAACTTTCAGAATTACTGACAGAACAAAAATACAATGGCTCATATGAACGGGTAGGAAAAGTTATAAAGCAATTTGCTACTAACTCAGGATTGGATGCGATAAAATATTTTAGATTGGTGTTATTCAGTTTTCTGACAGGAAATAACGATAAGCATTTAAAGAATTTTTCTTTGATGCATACAGAGAAAGGTATATTATTAAGTCCAGCTTATGATTTGTTAAATGTAAATCTTATCTATCCAGCAGATAAGGATGATTTAGCTTTGACATTAGGTGGAAGAAAGCGTAAAATTAAGAAAACGGATTTTGATCAATTTGCTTTAAGCTTAGGCTTATCGGAATTGGTTCGTGATAACATTTATAAAGACTTTTCAACGCAAACAGATAAGGTACATGATTTTATTGCTAAAAGCTTTTTAACTGAAGAATTCAAAGTTGGGTTTCTTGAAATTTTTAAACAGAAACTGGAACAAATTGGTTTATAGCATGAAACTTATTTCCTGAGGAAATTTTTGGACATCTATTCGAATCAATTATTCCTTGGTAAAAGAAACTCCATAAAATTTAATCGTGACCAAATTCGTGACCATGTAAAATAAAAAAGAGGTAATTAATGGATAATTACCTCTTTAGTTAATACTCTTGTGGAGCCGGAGGGATTCGAACCCTCGTCCAAACATAGTATGATTTACGCTTTCTACATGCTTAGCTTCTCTTTAATTGTCGGGAGAGGGAAGGTGAGTCGCTTACCTATACCGTTCTCCGTATCTGCTGTATCTCGTCACTGTTTAGCAGCGTCCCAATGACCAGTTCTATCGTTCGATGCCCCTGTTGTTAGACCAAAGAACAGGATCTAACGGGACAAATAGCTATGTTAAGTCTAACTTAAGCAGCTAAGGCGTAGTTTTCTTCGCCAGTTATAAAGTTGAAAGTTCAGATTTAAGTGCTAGACTAACAATGCACTGCATGCTTACATAACCATCGCTATCCTGTCAATTCCGGTCGACCCCATGTTATGTAGGACTACAAATTTACGCATAATCTTTGATTGGAAAAATTATAAATAGTTTAATTATACCCGTTTTTGAAAACAAAATCGTTATATTAATAGTTTTAAGCTAGGCCTCAGCTACATAGCTAGCATCAAAAGCCTTTTTAATTAAAAATTTTAGAAAACAATTTACTACATTAATAATCCGAAAAATGGCAGAACCAAATAATCCAACAACTGAAACAAAACCAACTTCAGCGGAAAATAACGAAAAAACGACAGCTGCAAAACCAGCTGCCAAAGCAACGGCTAAGCCTGCTGCGAAAACAACAGCAAATCAGCCAGGCACAAGAAAGCCTGCAACTGCAAAAACATCTCCTGCAAAACCTGCTAATTCAAGTAGCAACACAACAACTCCAGTTCCAGCTCCTGTAGAAGAGCATGGTGGTGACGGAGAAGCAGAAAACCAAAGAGCACGCAAGTCTGATGAGGGAGGAATAAAACCAACAAGACCTACTGCACCTGCAGGAACAGCTACCAAAACAGCTGCTTCAACAAGGACTTCAGCCAGAAAGCCTGCGGCTTCCAGTTCAACAGCTGCAAAACCAGCTGCAACAAAACCAGCTGCTGCAAAAACAACCACAACAAAACCAACTGCTGCAAAAACAACCACAACAAAAACAACCACAACAAAATCAACAACAGCTAAGCCAACAACAGCTAAACCAGCCGCTTCAAAGGCTGCATCAGCTAAGCCAGCCGCTTCAAAACCAGCCGCTAAACCAGCTTCAACATCTCCTTCAACATCAACTTCCAAACAACCTGTAAAACCAACTCCTACAGAGTCGACCAAGATCGAAAAAGAAGCATCTTACAAAGAAGAAGTGCCAAACAACAAATCGGTACAGGAAAAACCAAGCAAGGAAGATAAATCTAAGAAAAACGCGAAGAAAGTAGATAGACTCTACAAAGAAATGGAGTTAGGTAAGAAAAAGGATAAGAAAGGCAAAGACGATAAAACCGGAAAGGCAAAGAAAGACGATTCCAAAAAGCAAGATTCGAAAAAGCAAGATGCTAAGGTCAAAGATTCTAAAAAAGTAGAATCGAACAAATCAGACGCCAAAAAACTAGACTCGAAAAAAGCATCAAATAAAAAGGCAAAAGTTAAAAAATCGGAAGTTAAAAAAGTGTCTAAAAAATCTAAGCAAGATGGCAAGACCATGAAAAAACTGAAAGAAGCTTTTGCAGACATCTACCAAAAGATTGTCGGAAAAGGCAGTAAGAAATCTGCTAAAAAGAAATAACAATTCTAAACAAAAATAATAGAATTAATAAAGCATACACCTCGATGCCAGATAGGATTCGAGGTGTATGCAATTTGTAAGCAACATGCAAGTATGGTGTAAGTATGTAAAGGCACTTACACCTCACTTACATGTCACTTACACCTCACTTGCACCCCGTACCCAATAGGTAATTTGAAGGCCAGGATTTCAAACAAAATCGCTTACCAAAAAATAAAAAACCGCTTGCCAAAAAATAAAATATCTCTTGTAAAAGATAAAATATACCTTGCCAAAAAATATAAAATAGTTTAGCAAATAATAAAAAACAGTTTAGCAAATAATAAAAATTCCCTTACCAAAAAATAAAAACCCCCTTACCAAAAAATAAAAAATGGCCAGGTCTTTTAAAACACCTGGCCATTTTTATATCCGGTCTAAAACCTTTACAAATCAAAAAAATCCAACCTACTTCATCCGTATACTCACTGCATTCTTATGCGCCTGCAAACCTTCCAACTCCGCCAAGATCTCCACTGTAGATCCAATATGCTGCAATCCTTCCTCCGAAATATGCTGAAAAGTAATCTTCTTCACAAAACTATCCACCGAAACCCCCGAATAAGACCTTGCATAACCCGATGTCGGTAGGGTATGATTCGTTCCGGAAGCATAATCTCCCGCACTTTCCGGCGTCAGATTACCCAAAAATACAGATCCCGCATTCAGCACCTTATTGACCAAAGGTTTCCATTCCTCCGTTTCCAAGATCAAATGCTCAGGCGCATACAAGTTCGAAAACTTCATCGCTTCCTCCAAATTCTCCGCTACAATAATATACGAATTGTTCATGGCCTCTTCTGCCATTGCTCGCCTAGGCAGCACCTGCAATTGCACATCCACTTCCTTCTCCACCGCTTTCGCAAATTCCTCCGACAAACACACCAAAATCGATTGGCTATCACTGCCATGTTCCGCCTGCGCCAACAGATCAGCCGCCACAAAAGCCGGGTTTGCCAATTCATCCGCAATCACCAATACCTCAGATGGTCCTGCCGGCATATCAATACTCACATCCGTCATGCCCTGAATCATGCTCTTCGCCTTCGTCACAAACTGATTCCCAGGTCCGAAAATCTTATTCACCTTCGGGATACTTTCCGTCCCATAAGCCATCGCAGCTACCGCTTGCGCACCACCAACCAGATAAATCCGGTCAATACGCAACAACTTCAGGCAATAGGCCACAAAGCCATTGATCTTTCCGTTGTTCTGCGGAGGTGAACAGACCACGATCTCCTTACAGCCAGCAATCCTTGCTGGAATACCCAACATCAATAAGGTGCTCGGTAAAACCGCAGAGCCTCCAGGGATATAAAGACCAACCTTCTCAATTGGCCTTACCTCACGCCAACATTTCACTCCAGGCATGGTCTCCACCACACGCTCCCGTTTCATTTGCGATTGGTGGAACTTATGGATATTCTGGAAAGCAATCTCCAAGGCACGCATCTGATCGCGGGAAATGGTCATCGCCAGTTCCTCGATATCCGAAGCATCCAAGTACAATTTCTCCAAGTCCACCTTATCGAACTGCTTCGCATAGGATTTCAAAGCCTCATCACCACTTGTTTTCACTTCCTCGATGATCTGCAGAACTGTATCCTGGATCGCATGGTTTGGATCCGTGTTGCGGTCGATAAGCTTTTGAAGCTGCTCAGCTTCTATATCTTTATAAAAATAGGTCTTTATCATCCTAGCTGTTTTATTAAATCATATTACATGATAATTTTTTCGATTGGCATCACCACAATCCCTTGTGCGCCTAAGGCCTTCAATTTATTGATTTTATCCCAAAAATCATCCTCCGAAATAACAGTGTGTACCGCTACCCAACCTTCTTCGGCCAAAGGAACCACCGTAGGGCTCTTAACACCTGGCAAAAGCGCCGTGATCTGCTCCAGATTTTTCTTCTCGACATTCAATACCACATACTTCGTCTCCTTCGCGCGTAATACCGACTGTACCCGTTGTAACAATTCACAGATGATCGGGTTTTCCTCCAATCCTTCACGACCGATCAAGATCGCTTCCGAGCTGCGAACATCCGCAAAGGGTTTCAGCCCATTGCTCTTCAAGGTCCCACCGGTCGATACAATATCACAGATCGCATCGCTCAAGCCTAATCCAGGAGCAATTTCAACCGATCCGGAGATCTCTTGGATGTCGGCATTGATCTTATATTCGTTCAGGAAGTTTCTTAGGATATTGGGGTAGGAGGTAGCAATGGATTTGCCGTTCAGGTCTTCTAATCTTTCGATGCTGGAATCTTTGGCAATCGCGAGCTTCAAACTGCATCGGCCAAAACCCAATCGTTGCAGGTACTGCACCTTTGCCTGGGTTTCATCGATCACATTTTCGCCTACAATACCGAGGTCGGCAATGCCCTGTTCCACATATCCAGGAATATCGTCATCCCTCAAGAAAAGGATTTCCAGGTTGAAATTAGAGACGGTAGTGATCAGGGAACTTTTATAATTTTCGAAGTCAAGTCCACAGTTTTTTAGGAGTTGAACGGATTTTTCATTTAATCTACCCGATTTTTGGATAGCAATTTTAAGATTTTTCACAATGATGGTTTTTGTTGTGTGTAAATTATTAATACCAATAAAGATCCAGGGGAATTACTCGCTCCACGTAGAAGCCATACTATTATCTATCGCCACAATGGCGATGATGGAAACAGTGATGGTATGTGCGAGTGATCTTCATATCAATAACGGCACAAATGTAAAGCATAGGAATTTCTATTCCAAGAAATTATTTCACTTTATATGTTCAAAATCGAGAATCCTCCAAAAAAAAGGAGGATTTCTTGCGAAAACCTCCTTAAAATGGTATCAACTATGAAAAACTAATAAAATGAAATTAAAAATCAAATTTGATCCTTGCACGGATTCCCCATTCCGGAGCTTCCGGATTATCCAGGTAGTTCAGTCTTTTGACCACGTCTACGCGCAAGATCTTGAAGATGTTGGAAACCCCAGCTGAGACTTCCATATAAGGTTTGTCGTTAAACGTAAAGGAAGATTGCTCGCCTTTGCTGTTCGTTTGCCAAGCATAGATAGTGTTGTTCAGGCTTGGGTTATTGCTATCTCGCAATCCACCATAGACCCCTTTGAAACTGAATACCTCACGGATCTTCAATTTCTTGATCAATGGTAGCTTGTTGAAGATAAAGCCGTTCATATAATATTGTACATTCCAGGAAGCATGATGATCGGAAATAAATTCCATAAAGTTCATCAGGTTATAGGAGTTCAATTGATAGGCATAAGTCTGGTTTGCCCGATGTATGTTCAATACCGGGAACGGCAGGTTGTCGCCAAAGGTGTATGAACCATCCACATTCACATCCGCATAACCTAATTGCGACAGGTAGAACCGTTTGAACACGCCTGCGTTGATCGTATGGTAGTTGTATTCCCCTCCAAAAAGATCCTTTATTCCTGCGGTATAGTTCAGGTTAAAAATAGGATACTTATTGAACAAAGGGGTGCGGTATAATTTTCCTTGGTAATATTCTTCTTTAGGGGCATAACGTAATCCCACATTGAATTCTGTGCTTTTCAAGGAGTTGATGCGTTGGAAAGTCCCATCAGCCTGCGGCATCCGATAAGCCAATACCCCAGCAGGATTCTGGTTCCAGGTACCCAATCCAGCCGTAACCGAAAAGTTATTGCTAAATTCTGCTTTATAATCTACCCGATAGACTTCATTGTATAAATAGCTCTGGTTCTCGCCACGTTTGAAGGATAGCAATACATTATCCTCCTGGATGAATTCCAGGTTCTGACCAGGGATTTTGGTATCATATGATGCCGATACCCGGATATAATGTTGTGGGAAGGTGTAAACCGATTTATTGTTCAGCGAATAGGTTCCACTCAGGAAATATTTCCATTTCTTATCCTCAAATCCGTATGCACCATATCCTTCCATGAAAAAGCGTTTGCTCAGTTGTTCCGTAGTTCTACCCCCAACCCTTAATCGGAAACCTTCCACCGGGTTATAGGAATAGAAGGTATTGACAGGGCCGATTTCTACCGGGCCAGCCTGTTTATAGCCGGAAAATACCAAGGCTGCCACATCCATAAAGGTGCGGAAAGAAGGCATACGTTGTAAGCTATCAATGTTCTGATAGATGATGCTTTCCGAATTCTGCAGCGGTTCCGGACGTAAGGTAGCCCAATAGCTTTCTTCTTTTTCCTGTTCCACTACCGCTTCTTGTTTGGCAATATACACGTCCGGAACCGCATAGATGCTGTCTGGCCTTTCGATGCCATTCTCATACTTATCGATCAGCACTACCCGTTTCCCTTTAATCCCTTTCCCTTTTTCGGTCAGGGCGAAATCAATACCCAAACTGGATTTAGTCAGGTAAAATTTATTGTCTGCATTTTTCTTGAATCCCAATTCGATATGCAGGTCTCTGACAAAGTTCACATTTGCATCCTTATTGATGGTCATCTGCGCACTTTGCACGGCATAATTCCCGTCCAAGGTTACATATAGTTTTCCCTTGAACAGCAGATCGGCCTTATTTCTTGGATAGAAACTCAATTCTACCAACATCGGCGATACCGTTTTAATGGTGTCTGTAATATAAAAACGATAGAATGTAGGAGCAGAGTTGGCAATAGGGCTCAAAAACTGATTGGTCAAAATCGAGATGTTATTGTCATAGATCTCCACTTCATCATAAAGCCGATTGAAGTATTTGCTCAAGCCATCATTGTCCACAAATTTAGGGTCGAATTCTGCCTTACGTTCTGCCAATACATATTGTTTTTTTGCATTTGGATCTTTACGATAATATACCTTAGAAAATTTTTCCTCCATATAGGCCGGTAATACGTAATTGTTATCCAACGAATCATCTTCCTGAAATAAGAACTGGTAGTTCTTGAAGATCTTTTTATCCTTGAATTTATTGTCCAGATTGCTCAAACCAAGACTGATCTTTTCATACTGGTCAAATTCAGCTAATTTCTGTCCGGTCAATCTGTTCTGATCACGGTGTTCCACCACTTTGCGTATCAATTCTACGGCAGGATTGTTCTTGTTGGAATATTTAACCCTTTTGGGAGCAGTAACCACCACTTCCTCAATACTATTGGAAGGAAATAACATCACCCGGATCTGTTGTTCGGCCTCTTTGCTCAGGGGGGATTCTTCGGTATTGAAACCCACATAGGAAATTTTAATGGAGGTATAGTTGGCTGGCACCTTTAAGGTGTACTCGCCCTTTTCATTGGTCGTGGTGCCCAGGTTTTTGGGTCCACCTACTACTGTGATCGATGCATAAGGAATGGCGGTATAGGTATCTGCATTGGAAACCTTTCCCTTGATAAGTAACATTTCCTGTGACCATCCCAGCTGGAAGGAGAGGAGCATGCCGATGAGTAAGCCGAACTGCGTAAAGTAAGTTTTCATAATATTTACTTTTTGACTTTTGACCATATTTGTTCAAAAAGTTATGCAAATAACATACTTATTTCGGAAATAAAAAAGTATCCAAGTTACATAATGACAATTTTTTGATAATCAGACCCACGAGATAGATGTTCTGACATGTATTAGACAAATTGAGGGGGAAAAACTACGCAAAGTTTGCGCTGCATATATTGAGAAAAAATCGCATGATATAAACATATTTTGTCAATATGTTAGGTTATTTTGTCAAAAATTTTTAGCATTGGCAATTTAGCTACAAATTGAGCGAAATGAAAATCAGAAAAAGTACCATAAATCCTTTAATAAGACCCATAATCGGTAAAAAGTGCCTCTATTGCATTTAAACGCAGGTGCCTGTTTTTGATAATTATTTTCTCCAAATGTTGCTAAATTTATGTTACTTAAATTATGAAAAATAATGCGCTGTAATACAGTTAGTTAAATATGTGTATTTCTTACAATATGCTAAATTTGCTTTTTTTAAAGCTAAAAATATCCCTAGCTTTGTTCGCAAAATAATGCCTATATATGACAAACTTAATCAGTACACAACTGGAAGCAATGGGAATTCGGCCCGTTGGTCCGGTTTATTTTCAATTACCGGTTGCGGAATTGGTCGAACACGCCATTCGAAAACAGGAAGCTTCTCTTACTGATAGTGGAGCATTAAGCTTTGAGACAGGGAAATTTACGGGACGATCACCAGAGTCTCGTTTTTTGGTTAAGGACAGTTTAACTGCCGAAACCGTAAATTGGGGTAAGGTAAATAAGCCTGTTACCACAGAATTATTCGACATGTTGTATCAAAGGGTTACTTTGTACCTATCGGATATTCCTTTATATGTCCGTTCTGTACAGGCATGTAACCATAAGGCTTATGCTCAACAAGTATTGACAGTGACCGAGAAGCCTTGTCAGGACATCTTTGTGAACAATATGTTTATCAATGTAGATGTGAATGAGCAGAGACAGATTGATTGGACCGTTCTGGTAGCCTCAAAATTGCAGGTAGAAGATTATGAAGCTTTGGGATTACCTACTTCCCACTGCGTGATCTTAGACCTTTCCAGACAGATCATCCTGATCATCGGTACAGCCTATACAGGAGAGATCAAGAAAAGTATATTTAGTGCACTAAATTATTACCTGCCTTTAAAACACAATGTATTGACCATGCACTGTGCGGCCAACGTGGGTAAAGATAAAGACACAGCGTTGTTCTTTGGTTTATCAGGAACCGGAAAAACTACCTTATCCTCTGATGAGGGTCGTTTGTTGATCGGTGATGATGAGCATGGATGGACAAAATCGGAAGTGTTCAACTTTGAAGGTGGATGTTATGCCAAAACGATTGGACTAACTTACCAACATGAGCCTCAGATCTATAAAGCGATCCGTTTTGGCGCTTTATTGGAGAATGTGAATTTTAAACCTGGTACGCGCGATGCCGATTATAACGATCGCAGTATCACCGAAAATATGCGTGCTTCTTATCCAATCGAATTCTTGGATAATGTGAATCCTACAGGATTCGGTGCAGCACCTAAAAACATCTTCTTTCTAAGTGCGGATGCATTTGGTGTATTGCCTCCGATCTCTAAATTGACGACGGAGCAGGCGATGTTCTACTTCATCAATGGTTATACCGCGAAAGTTGCGGGAACTGAGATGGGGGTTCAGACACCTACAGCTACATTCTCTGCTTGTTTTGGTGCGGCATTCCTGCCGTTGCACCCGATGCAGTATGCAGAGATGTTGAAGCAGAAATTGGAAGAAGATCCAACTATCCAAGTATGGTTGGTGAATACCGGTTGGGTTGCTGGTCCTTACGGTGTCGGCAGACGTATACAATTGGCTTATACCCGTCAATTGATCCGTTCAGCGATAGAAAGCCATCTTTGTGATGCAGGTTATGAAGAACATCCGGTATTTGGTCTACAGATGCCAAGGGAATGTCCTGGAATTCCGGAAAACCTGTTGAATCCGAAAAAGATGTGGGCTAATCCGGAAGGTTATGATGAAATGGCCAATAAATTAAAAGGCATGTTCGATGAAAATTATGCCCAATATGTTCCAGTGGAAGCAGTGAAATAGGGGTAAAAGACAAAGAACATGGGAATACAAACCTTAGAACAATTCATCAGTAAACAACAATCCAAGTTTCCAACAGCAAAAGGTGAATTTACCCATCTTTTGCAGGCGATATCCTTAGCAGCAAAAATGGTTAACCGTGAGGTTAACAAGGCTGGTTTGGCGGATATCCTTGGAAAACAGGGTAAACAGAATGTGCAAGGTGAAGAACAGCAGAAACTGGATGTCTTTGCCGATCAACATTTCATGGATGCCCTGGAAAAAGTGGGTGATTGTTGCTATTTAGCTTCTGAAGAACACGAAGAAGGTATAGACCTGACCCATCAGACATTTTATCCGGTAGGGAAATATATGGTTTATTTTGATCCCCTGGATGGTTCATCAAATATTGATGCCAATGTTTCCATCGGTACGATCTTTTCGATTTTCAAAAGGGTGAGTCCGGAAGGTCCTTTGACCATGGCAGACTTCGAGCAGACTGGAAGGCAGCAGGTGGCCGCGGGATATATCATCTATGGTTCTTCGACCATGCTGGTGTATACAACAGGTAAAGGGGTGAATGGATTTACCTTGGATCCTTCGATCGGTGAATTTTGTCTTTCACATCCGAATCTGCTTATCCCATCTACGGGTAGGACCTATTCGGTGAACGAAAGTAATTATAACCAGTTCTCTACGGCAATCAAACAATACTTGCAATACTGTAAGGATATGGATAAGGAAACCCAAAGACCTTATACCTCCAGGTATATCGGTTCTTTAGTGGCGGATTTCCATAGAAACATGATTCAGGGCGGGATTTACCTGTATCCAGATACCATGGCTTATCCTAACGGCAAGTTAAGGTTGATGTATGAATGTAATCCTTTGGCATTTATTGCTGAACAGGCAGGTGGTCGTGCATCGACCGGATTGATGCCTATTCTGGATATCATGCCGGAAGAATTGCACCAACGGGTGCCGTTGATCATCGGAAGTGATAAGATGGTGAAAATGGTGGAATGGTTCATTCATGAATATTCTACCGCAGAACCTACTTTTGCATAATTAGGAATTTTTAGGATTAAGCTTGGCTGATTTTAATTAGGTTTGTATGTTAATCTAATTTTTATGAAACAGCTGAGCTTAATCTTTTTTTTGATCCTTTTAGGAGGATCTATACAGGCGCAAATGCCCACTTTCCTTTTAGGAACCTGGAAACAGGAAGGCAAGCCGCTCTTTGAACATTGGGATCGGAATCAGGATGGTAATCTGAAGGGTTTTAGTTATCAGGTATTGGATGGGGGAGAGATGTTGGTGAGTGAGTACCTGGATCTATCTGTTGAAGGGAAAGGTTTGATTTATAAAGCGACCGTGCTTAATCAGAATCAAGGCAAAGGGATTTCCTTTGAAGGGAGCCTGGTAGGTGATACATATACTTTTGTGAATGCGAAGCATTCTTTTCCAAAGGTGATCAGTTATCAGAAGTTGGGTTCGGATAGTATGAAGGTGACGGTATCGGGTGGTGAAAAACAGTTTTCCTATAAGATGGGAAAGGTGAAGAATGCTAAGCTTGGGAAGGAAATTGTTGAGCATGGTGCGAATAATGCTTCGATGGGGGAGAGTTATGATGAAAACTTGGCGAAATCATTGGGTGCTGATGATTATGGGATGAAGAATTACTTTTTGGTGGTTCTGAAGACCGGAGAGAATAAGACTACTGACAAGGAATTTATTAATACGGGATTCCGAGGCCATATGGATAATATGGGAAAGTTGGTGAAGGATGGTAAATTGGTTGTTGCTGGTCCTTTTGGAAAAAATACGGACCAGTTTAGGGGGATATTTATCCTTCAGAATCTGAAGGATATAGAAGAGGCAAAAGCTGTGGTGGATACTGATCCGGCTGTGAAGGCAGGTTTATTGGGGTATAGTATTTATCCTTGGTATGGCTCGGCTGCTTTGCCGATGTATTTGCCTTACTCAGAAAAGATTTCGAAGGCGAAGCCTTAAGGTAGAATTTAAAAAAGTTAGAATCCAAATAAAATAAGTTAGAATCCAAATCCAAATTATATATTTTTAACTGAAAAAGCCGATGCATGCATCGGCTTTTTTTTACGTCATTGCGAGGAGGTACGACGAAGCAATCTTTCGATTAGTGTAAAGATTGCTTCGTTCCTCGCAATGACGATGGATTGCTTCGTTCCTCGCAATGACGTAGAGTTTCGCAATGTTAAAAATTAATTCCTAACCCCTAATTCCTTAATAATAAACTGCGCGTTATCCACTTTATCCGCGATCCACAACACATACCTGATATCAACCCCAATAGATCTACTATAAGCTTCATTCCAGGCAAAGTCATTGATTGTCGCATCATAAGCTCTATCAAAATTCACCCCGATCAATTCTCCATACGCATTCATAATAGGCGAGCCAGAGTTTCCACCAGTGGTATCCATATTATAAAGAATATTCACCGGAACATCATTGATCTCCTTTTTGAAATAATTTCCAAAATTCTTGCTCAACCAATTCTCCTTAATAGCAGCTGGATACCTAAACTCCGGATCACCAGAATTACCTTTTTCGATCAATCCACGGACAGTCGTAAATGGTTCCATATAAGTCGCATCAACAGGACTATACCCCTTAATATTCCCAAACGTCAAACGCAATGTCGAATTTGCATCCGGAATAAAATTCTTGGATTGGAACTTCTCTTTTACCGCCACATAATCCGCCATCAACTTATTCAAATTTCCTTCGCGACGTTTTTGTTCCTCCGCAAATGGTTTCATCTCCTTGTTCAATTCCTCTTGGAACTTCATCAATTCATCAGAATATGCTAAGAAGGTTTTGGCATCTTTCAACACCTGGCTATAAAACTGCTCCTTATTTTTCAATGCCGTCTCATCAAGCGCCTTATTGATAAACCCACTTGCCGCATCAGCTGATTCAAACCTATGGTTAGCCACAAATGGCAAAGCATTTCCATCCTTTAATTGCGTAGCCTGAGCAAACATATAAGAAGCGATGGATTTATCCACATTCAGGTTATAGGCCTCATAAAAAGGATCCATTTGCTTCTTGAAGTTTTCTACATTCTTTGCAAACATCTCCTGACGATTATTAGCCGTTCCTTGTTGCATCAAGGCCTCCTTAAAGGAATTAGCCATTCTCGCCGCTTGCAATAAACGGATACCTCCATAGATCTGGTTGTACCACATCTCTTTTTCCGCATCTTGGAAAACCAATTGGTAATGCTTGTCAATATCCTGCATCAACGTTCCATATTGCGCTTTCAGTTCCGCATTCTTATTGATGAATTCCGTTAGTTCGGCATCTTCCTTTTTCTTGGTATTCACCAAGTCGATATTCCTTAAGCCTTTCAATTTACCACGGTAATTTTTCATGGTATTGGCATTTCTTTTAATGCGTGTTGCCAATTCCAATTCAGTGGCTTTATCATCCTTTCCGGCCAACATCATCTGTTGGTTCTGGAAATCATACAAGTTAGAGGTATATGGCAATAGAAATTGCTGTTGGTATTCCAAGTATTGGGAAGGACGATGACGGAAAGTACGTCCTGGATAACCCAAAATGAAAACAAAATCGTTTTCTGACACCCCTTTAGGATTGATTTTCAAGTGTTTTTTAGGTTGATAAGGCACATTGTCTTTCGAATATTTAGCTGATTTTCCATCCTTGCCTACGTAAGCACGTAAGAAAGAGAAATCTCCGGTATGTCTAGGCCAAACCCAGTTATCGGTTTCCCCACCAAACTCTCCAATATCCTGACGTGGAATATACACTAAGCGAACATCCTCAATGGTCTTATAACGGAACAGCACATAGCTTTTTCCGATGAACATTTCCGATACTTCAGCTTTGATGCTAGGATCCTTACTTTCTGCTTGTTTGGCAAGTTCCACCCGTTTCTTGTTGATGATATCGATTCGCTGTACCGGGTCGGTAATATTGGAAACCGCATCCAGGATTTCTTTGGATACATCCTCGTAAGAGTCGGTGATCCGGATGGTCAATCCTTTAGCCTCAATTTCCTGCTCATGGGAGTTGGCGACAAAACCATTCTCCAGGTAATTGTGTTCAGGGCTGGAAGCCAATTGCACCGCGCTGAAAGCACAGTGGTGGTTGGTGATGATCAACCCGTTTGCTGATACAAAGGAACCGGAACAACCGCTAACCTGCACCAAGGCGTCAACCAAGCCGATACTTCCAGGATTATAAATGTCTTTTTCGCTGATTTTTAAACCGGCTTTTTTAAGGCCAGCCTTGCTCAATTCGCTCAAGGGGAACATCCCTTCATCAGGAATGGCTGAGTAATTAAAAACACCAGCAGCTAAAATGGCCGATAGAACACCGACTTTTAGGATTTTAAACATAGTATAAGATTTTAATTCATCCCAAAAATACGATTTTTTTCCCTTTGCAGGCTCCTTCATTTTAGCTAGTTCATGCGGTCCTGATCATTTTCAATCGCTTTGCTTTTTGCAGTTGAACCTTTCACAGTCGTTTTCCCCAATTTATAGGTTAGGCTGAGGAAGTACATCGCTCCACGACCGCGATTTTTGTTTTCATAGAATATCCCGTTTTGGATAGTCTTAGCATGCCATCTATAAAGACTGAACAAATCTACCCCTTGAATTTTTGCAGCTAACTGGTTATTCAGAAAGCTCTTGGAAAATGATACGTTGAAAGAATAGATTGGCGCGACCTCATAGATACCCATGGTGGAGGTATAGGAGAATTGATGACTCAATTCTGCCATGTATTTTTTCGGAAGCTTAAAAGAAGAAGAACTGTTGAACGAGAAGGCTGGACCACTTTTTTGGAAATCATCCTTCCTGATATTCAATTGAGCAACTTGGACCTGTAAAGTACTATTCCACCATTTTGTAAAGGCAACAGGGATATAAGCGGAGGCCATCCACGCAGATGTTAACCCATAATTCTCATATTTACTGACAATCACATCCTCATCTCGATCGTAGTATACATTGTGGTCACCTCTATTTTCCATATAAGCCAAGGTGAACATGTATTTGCTTTTAAAAAAATGCTGTAGCGCGATAGATTGTGTGTAGGAAGGTTTTAAATAAGGATTTCCTTCGGATGCACTGTAAATATCACTATAGTACCGAAAGGGGTTGAGGGTTCTAAAACTAGGTCGATCAATGCTCCTGGAATAACCCAAGGAGAGATTATGGTTTTTATTTAGCGCATAGTTTAGATTGACTTTTGGTAATAGATCAAAATAAGATTGTTTATGAATCAGATTGGTGCTGATGGATTTTCCTGTTGTTTGGGTATGTTCAGCCCTCAACCCCAATTGAGCAGAGAACTTTTCTGAGAATGCCGTACTTAAGTCCAGGTATGCGGCAGCTACATTTTCAGAATATTGAAACCTGTCTTCTTGGAGCGTTGGGATTTGGTTTTGGCTATCGGTTAAGGTTTCAAATCGATTGAAATTATCGGTTTGAATATCTGTTAATTTAGCGCCGACCTCCAATGCGTATTTTTTCCACAAAAGATCTTCATAATCCAAGGTCATGGAAAGGACTTTGTTATCCAGGTCAAGGTTATTTATACGATCTCTATAGACCTGTTGGTTTAGGCTTGTCTGGTATCTATTGTCTCCCAAATTGTTGCTCCAGGCATAGTCTGAATTAAACATCAACTTGCTGCTTTCTGAAAAGGTATTGGTATAATTGAAACTTAATAAATCTCGATTATGATGAACATCTCCTGTATTATGATCATTGAAAATCTTTAGCCCGTTTGCTAGTTCATTTCGCTGGCTCTCACTAAGCTGATCCGAAAGTTTATTGCCCGTATTTTTACTATATACCAATCCAAATGTGTTTTTCTTGTTCAGGAAATAGTCTAATGAAAATTTTCCGTAGGAAGAATTGTTTTTGGAAAGGGAATGAAATTCTTGGAATAGGGAATAATTATCTGCACGTTGTTCCGTAGTTCCCTGAACAGGAGATTTATCAAAATTGGCGCCCAAGGAAGTAGAGAAGGCTATTTTTTGGTTTCTATAATTAAAAGTCCCACTGCCTTTTACATCGGGTTGTTGTCCATAGCCTGCAGTGGTGGAAAGTACGGTATTCCAACCGTGGCTCTTATCTTTTTTGGTGATAATATTGATTACGGCAGCCGCTTCATATTTTGCAGAAGGAGAATGGATAAGTTCTATTTTTTCGATGGTTCCTCCCTGAAAATTGTTGAGGTATTGATAAACTTGGTTGCCCTCGAGATAGGTTCTTTTGCCATCTACCAAGAAAAGGACTTTTTTTCCTTGAAGTTTCACACTTTCCTGTTGCATATCTACAAAAACTCCAGGAGCTTTGCCCAATAGGTCAATAGCGGAACTTGTCTGCACCAATGGCGTATTTTCCACATTAAAAATTGTCTTACCCAACTTAGCCTCAACGGTAGGTTTTCGGCCAGTAACGGTGATTGTTTGTATGCTCGTTTGGGAAGCAGCATTCAACATGAGAACTAACGGATTGCTACTCTCCAATGTAGCGATTTCCTGTATGAGCTTTTCATACCCAACCGCCGTAATCTGTAATTGTTTCGCGTTAGGTCGTTCCAGTTGAATCTGAAATTCGCCCCGCTCATCACTTATAGCATAATCTATTATTTTCTGGGCAGAATCTACCAACTGTATCGTGACGTAGGGAATGACTTCGTTTGATTTGTTTATAAGTTTTCCTTTTCTCAGGTTTTGCGCATTTGCTACTGACGATAAGCCTAGTAACAAAGCCAGAACAATTATTATCAATAGTTTTGATTTCGGATAATTCATATGGTTTTAATTTTCAATTAATGTTAGAGTTTAATTATCTTGCAAGGCGTTTATAACCGAACGCAATCGTATTGATCTCAAATTTTAACAGAAAAGATTTCATATTATAAATTAATACACCAATGGGACTATTTGACTGATGAACGTAGGAAATGGGATGACGAATAAATTGGGTAAAATTGGTTTACACCTCGGTTTATGGTTCTTAATTTGGGGGCTGGAAATTGGGAATGTCGCTCTTGCTGGCGTAACGATTACCAGCCAACATGTGATCAATTTATGGAGCAATACCTTATTTGCCTATCTTTTTATTGGCTTCGTTTTTCCAAGTTATTTGAAGGAAAAATCTATCGGGAATATGGTTATTCGGGGAATGATGATTTTCCTGCTCTTTCTCGCCTGGAAATATGGGGTTACCACTTATTTTTCCAATAAGATGGCTAATGTGGCGGTTCGCCCAGAGATTTCCTTTAATTTCGTTATCATTCATCTTTATAGGTTTATTGTATATGTTTTATATGCTGCAGGATTATGGTATTTTACCACTTACCGACATAACCGATATAAAAGAGATTTGAAGAAATTGGAACTTCAACAATTAAGGACCTTGATGCTTCAAGCGGAAATAAATAGTCTGCAGGCACAAATAAATCCACATTTTCTGTTCAATACCCTGAACTTTATGTTCTCCAGAACGATTGCATCGGACAATCCGAATATTAGTCAGACCATTTTATCTGTTTCTGATTCCCTACGTTATATGCTTAAAACAGGTGGTACCAAACAACTTGTTACTTTGAGCGAGGAAATTCATCAACTTGAAAAAGTATTGGCTATTTATCGTTTACAAACAGGAAATGATTTACAGTTAAGCATAGAAAACAACAGTGAAATTAAAGAGGTAATCATTCCTCCCTATCTACTTATATCCATGCTGGAGGAAGTCCTTCATCCCTATCATCCAAGCATACCAAGCTTTTTGTTCTCTTTTCAAATCAATGATCTGGATAAGGAACATGTGGAAATAGTATGTCAGGTAAGTGGGGAAAAGGAGCTTACTCTTAACTATACCAATATGATCAAATGAATTGTATAATTATTGATGATGAACAACATGCTATCGATGTCATAGAGGCATATTGTAAAAAAATATCCTATATAAACGTGTTAGGGACTTTCCATGATCCATTGGAAGCTGTCATGTTGTTGAAAACAGAAAAGATTGATGTTGTTTTTTTGGATATAAACATGCGTAGCATTTCAGGGATCGATTTTATGAAAGCCTATCCGATCAAACATGTCATTCTTACTACAGCATTTTCCACTTATGCCATTGAGTCTTATGAATTAGGGGTAATAGACTATCTGTTAAAGCCGATTGCATTTGATCGTTTTTTGAAGGCCTTGGAGAAAATTCCCCACGAAAAACAACCGGTAGAAGAGGACTTTTTCTATGTGAAAACGGACCGGGATAAATTGGTCAAATTAACTTTTTCGGAGATCAAATTTATAGAAGGTCTGAAAAACTATGTAAGCATGCAGACCAAGAAAGATAAATTGATCACCTTACTGACGATGAAGGAATTGTTGAAAAATCTTCCTGCTTCCAAATTTATTCAAGTTCATAAATCATTTATCATTAACCTCGATTTTTTCGAATCCTTATCTGGGAATCGGATAAAGCTGATCGATGATGATGTAGAAATTCCTATTGGAAATGCGTTCAAGAATGATTTCCTGGTCCACTTAAAAAAGTTTACGATTGGTTAGGGAATGGAAAGAAAGTACATCCTATTTCATGTATTGTTTTGGCTCGTTTATGGCCTCTTAGAACTCTATATAGCTAAGATTTCAATGGGGTTAACCGGGTTTAGGATGGATTATGCATTGTCCCTAATAGTCGATTATTCGATGTTGTACTTAGGGGTATTCTACCTATTTCCGCAAAATCACAAAAACCCCAAAATAGGTTGGGTAATCCTCTATTTTCTAAGTTTTTTCTTCCTTTTTTGCCTGCTAAGATTGGTTACCGTATGGTTTCTTCAAACCTTTAATTTTGAAACGGTATTAACTTTCGATAACTATTGGAGCTTTTTATTTTTCGGATCCCAAAGGTACCTCCAAATCGCATTTATTGCCAGCTTTTTTTGGTATTACCGAATGAACCGGAAAACAGAGAAGAGCATGCTGGAAGACCAATTGCTTCAGCAACAATTGGAGAATAATATCCTAGAGGAAAAGATGAGGTCGATGCGATTACAGGTTTCCCATAGTTTTTTCCCAAAAACTCTCCAATATTTGATTAAAGAATCGGAAAAGGAAGAGGACCAATCTATTCATCAATCTTTTCAATTATTAGATGAGGTATGGAATTATGGCATCCGGACCACTGGCACTGATCATTTTGTCCGTTTAGCTGATGAATGGAAATACATCCATAATTTACATGCCTTGAATACATTAAGATTCAATCAGGAATGTTTTGTGGATTTCCATGCTGATCCTGCCGTAATGGAGGTAAAGATTCCTAAGAATATGTTATTAACGCTATACGAGAATATCATGAAGTATGCCGATTATCAGAACAACAGCATCCCGTTCAATTCTGGGTGGAACAGAAAAATGGGGAGATTGTATTGGAGGTAGAAAATCTGAAAAATGGGAAAATTCCATTTCAAGAGGGCGGAAGTTTTCGTATTGGACATCAATATATTAAATCAGTGCTCGCCTATAATTTTCCTGATTCGCATCGTTTTGAGGTAAAAGAGGATGGACATCGATTTAAAGTTTCCATTCAGTTTCCATTTCGATAATTCCAATAGGGATTTATAAGGCTTTCCGATACATAGTTTCTATATTTGCAGTTAAATGCTGATAACATGCGAGAAAAGCTGCTGAGAAAACTGGAATACATCAATAAATGGCGAATGCAAAAAATTTCCAATCGGAATTTTATTATTGTATTGGCTTTTTTGGTGGGTATTGTTGGGGGATTGGCAGCGGCATTGTTAAAAGGACTTACCCATTTTATTGCATCGACCCTTCAGGACGATATTGAATGGCACTATAAGTATGGATTATACTTGATCTTTCCATTGATCGGTATTTTCCTTTCGGTTCTTTATGTTCGGAAATTTATAAAGGATAAAAAGCTGGAGCATGGTATCACACCGATTATCTATTCCATTTCACGAAAGTCCAGCCGAATCTCCATTCATAATATCTATTCCCAAATTATTACCAGTGCGGTTACTGTTGGTTTTGGGGGTTCTTCCGGTTTGGAGGCGCCGATTGCCTATAGCGGATCAGCAATTGGATCCAATATCGGTCGTTTCTTCGGATTGAGCTATAAAGAGGTTACCATGTTGCTAGCATGTGGTGCTACAGCAGGGATTTCGGGCGCTTTTAATTCTCCTGTAGCAGGGATGATCTTTGCCATTGAGATTCTATTATCTGAATTTTCCATTCCTGTATTTATCCCGCTTTTAATCTCATCGGCGTTGGCTGCGGTTGTTTCGAGGATCTTATACAGTGAGCCGTTGTTTCATACGACGACTACAGGTTGGGAGGTAGAGTCAATTTTCTTTTACCTGATTTTGGCCGTGTTGATCGGACTTTTTACGATCTACTTTTCGAAAACCAGTCAGATGGTCAAGAATTGGTTTGGGAGGATCAAGAATCCGTATAATAAGGTTTGGATTTCGGGGATCAGTTTGGGCTTGATGATCTTTATGTTTCCGGCCTTATATGGGGAGGGATATATCAGTATTCAGCAGATCTTGGATGGTCGTTTTGATTCCATTGTCAAGAATTCGCTCTTTGCAGAATTTAAGGATATCTGGTGGGTGGTATTGTGTTATACGGTATTGACGCTGTTTGCAAAATCCTTTGCAGCGTTATTTACGATCAATGGGGGAGGAAATGGTGGTGTGTTTGGACCGAGTTTGGTGATGGGCGGATTATTGGGTTTTGCTTTCGCATTTGGGGTGAACCAAACGGGAATTGTGCAGTTGAATGTGCCGAACTTTGTGATGGCAGGGATGGCAGGAGCTTTGGCGGGTGTTATGCATGCGCCTCTGACGGGGATATTTTTGATTGCAGAAATTACAGGGGGATATACCTTGATGGTACCTTTGATGTTGGTGGCTTCGATTTCCTATTTTATCAATAGGGCAGCGATGAAGCATTCGATCTATACGAAGGTGTTGGCGGAGTCGGGGGATTTGATATCTTATGAGGATAAGGATCGGACGGTGATCAGTATGATGAAACTGCGGTATATCCTGGAGACTAATTTTGTGGTGTTGAGGCCGGAAGAAACGCCGGTACAACGGAAATCGGATATCATACATTCGAAGAGGAATATTTTTCCGATTGTGGATGATAAGGGGAAGTTGTTGGGGATAATTTATAGTGAACGGTTGTTTTCCATTTTGTTGGATGAGGCGGAAGGGAAGGATAAGACCTTCGCGGTTTTGGCACAGAAACCAGCGGATATTATTGATGAATCGGAGAATATGGAAAGGGTAATGGGGAAGATGAATAAGGATGATGTGTGGATATTGCCGGTAGTTAATAAGGATAATCAATATTTGGGCTTTGTATCGAAGTCTTCGGTTTTTAATAAGTATAGAAGCTTGCTGATTAGGCAAGGGCAGTATTTGGAGTGATAAATTTTTAAGTCGGCCGGTCAGGCCGGGCTGGCTTATTGCGAGGAGGTACGGACGCGTCATTGCGAGGAGGCCTTGTTCGTCATTGCGAGGAGGTACGACGAAACAATCTTTGAACTGTGGCATCCTGAGCGTAGTCGAAGGATCTGTACGGGTACCAAATGTAGATGCTTCGACTTCGCTCAGCATGACATGCGGGAAGATTGCTTCGTTCCTCGCAATGAACTGTGTATATATCCAAATAATAAATTAAATTTTCTCCAAATAATATTCTGATTAGGCCGCTTTTGCGATGTAGCCCTTTCCAGAT